>NZ_JBEZGJ010000073.1:0-33974 GCF_040649965.1 Micromonospora sp. NPDC048843 | reverse complement strand
CGCCTTCAACTCGCTCAACGGGGTACACGTCCAGGAGGGCGACAGCGACGTCGTCGGATTCGCGGTGATCGACCAGGGACCAGCCTGAACAGGCGGGCCCCTGGTCAGCGCCACCCTGGCGTCATCCCAGGCGGGCCTCGATGGTCTCGATGATGCGCGGACGCAGCTCGGCGGCGCGGATGACGGCGTCCACCGACCCGACCTCGACGGCGCGGTGGATGTTGTGCACCCTGTCGAACTCCGCGGCCACCTCGCTGAGTTTCTCAGCGCGCACCGACGAACGCAGCTCGTCGAGCTCCGCTGTCAGCGCGGCGCGTTCGGTGCCGGCCGAGGCGGCGGTGCGGGCCTCCAGGTCCCGCACCCGCGAGTCGGCAGCCGTACGAGCGTTGACGTCGGCGGAGAACACCACGGCGGCGGCGGGTGCGCCACCCAGCACCGAGGCGAACGAGCCCTCCAGCGCCAGCACCGTCATGTTCGGGTTCAGCGCCTTCGAGAACACCACGAACGCACCGCCGTGGTAGCGCGAGATCACGCAGAAGACGATGGGCCCCCGGAAGTTGACGATCGCCCGGCCGATCTCGGCGCCGTACTCGAGTTGCAGCTTGCGCATCGACTCCGGTGAGCCGTCGAAGCCGGACAGGTTGGCCAGCACGACGAGCGGCCGGTTGCCGCTGGCCGCGTTGATCGCCCGCGCGGCCTTCTTCGACGAGCGAGGGAACAGCGTGCCCGCCGTGTAGGTGTCCGGCCCGTCGGTGGGCGGGAAGCCGTGCCGGGGCACCGACCGGGACTCGATGCCGAGCAGGCAGACCGGGATGCCACCGAGGTGGACGTCCTGCACGACGGCGGTGTCCGCGTCCGCCATGCCGGCCCAGCGCTCCAGCACCGGGTGGTCCTGGTCGGAGAGGGCCCGCATCACCGTTCGGATGTCGAACGGCTTCTTGCGGTCGGGGTTGGACTCGACGGAGAAGATCTCTCCGACGGTGGCGAAGGTGCTGCCCGCCACGTCGTGCGGGAAGCCGGAGATGTCGCGGTCGGTCGGGTCGGTGGTGACCGCGCGCCGGGGCGCGTCCTCGCCGGGCGCGACGTACGTGTGGTCGTAGTGCGCCATCACCACGTCCCGTGCGGCCGTCAGGTTCGGCGCCCAGTACTGCGCCTGCCCGTTCGGCCCCATCACCCGGTCGTAGCCGCCGATGCCGAAGTTGTCCTCAGCGGACACTCCACCGGAGAAGTCGAGCGACTGCTTGCCGGTGAGCACCATAGCCGAGTCGGGCGTCATCACCAGGATGCCCTTGGTGTGCATGAGCATCGTCGCCTCGGCGTTCCAGTACGGCTGCGCACCGACGTTGATGCCGGCGACCACGATGTTGATCTCACCGCCGGCCTGCGTGAACTCGACGATCCGCTTGAGCGCCGCGGCCACCCAGTCCATGTTCTCAGTACCGGAGGTCATCGAGATCCGGGCCCCGGCGGACAGCGCCCACCACTCCAGCGGCACCTGCATCCGCTCGGCCAGGTCCAGTGCGGCGATCACGCGCCGGCACTCCGGCTCCGACAGGGCGCCCAGCGACTTCGTCGGGTCGCCGAGCAGCACCACCCGGGTGACACCCTGGGGGTAGCGCTCGGTCGGCGTCGTGACGACGCCGGCGACGATGGCGGCGCTGTTGCGCCCCTTCGGCCGGTCCACCGGCACCAACGCGTGGCCGGCGTCGAGGTCGTGCTCGACGAAGTCGCCGAGCCGGCCGGTCAGCTCGTACGGGTACACGGTGTTGCGGCTGCTGGCCCGCAGCACCTTGAGCCGGTACTCGTCGAGCGGCTCGATCGGCTCGACCGGCGGCTCCCCGACGGCCAGTTCGGCGCCGCCCGCGGCGTCGAACGAGATCCGTACGGCGATCTTGGTCAGCTCGCCGGTCCGGCGGTCGCGCTGGCGCGCGATGAACAGGATCTCCTCCAGGCCGGCGCCCGCTGTCGTCGGGCGGACCCGCCCGGCGATCATCTCCATTTCCTCGCGGGTCAGCTCGCTCGGCGGCCACACGTAGACCACGATGCGGTTGGTGTTGAAGCGCGTCTTCGACGGCCGCCGCGACTGGGCGCGGCGGATCGAGTCGAGGCAGGCGGCGATGGCGTCCTCGGTCGTCGGCAGCGCGACCAGACGGCCGTCCTGCTCGCGAAGCTCGGTCAGGTCACGCACCTGCGCGAACGCGACAAGGCGCTCGTCGGCGCGGTTCTCCCGGGCCACGCACTGGAAGAGGTAGACCTCCTCGTCCGACGACGGCAGCCGGGTCAGGTCGAACTTGTGCAGCCGCTCCAGCTGCATCCTCTGCGCGATGTACGGGTGCAGCCCACGGATCAGCCGGTCCTCGGTCAACTGGGCGCCCGACGGGCGGAAGGTGAAGTGGTGGTGCATCACCGCCCCGCCACGACCCGCGACGGTGGTGGTGACCCGACGGACCTGGGGCGGCAGCGGGTGCGCGGCGATGACCTCGGCCAGCACGGCCGCCATCGCGTCGAAGTCCTCCGGCTGGTTCTCCCAGCCGAGGTAGATGTCGGCGTCCACGGCGTCCTCGCCGGTGGCCAGCTCGGCCAACCCACGCAGGGCGCTGCCCAGCGCGTCGAAGCTGACCGCGGCGGAGACCACGCTGGAGTCGGCGCGCTCGGCGACCACGAACGTGCAGCCGGCCACCTCGCGGGTACGCACGCTGGTGAGCGACCGGTTGCCGTAGTACCGCCGGGTCAGCACCTCCAACATGACCGCGTTGTCGAGGTGGTCGCGGACGAGCCGCTGGCCGAGCAGCCGGACCAGCGGCTCGGTGCTGCGCACCATCTCGGCGATGCGCTCGGCGCGGTCCGGCGCGTCCGGCTGCGCGTCGAGGTGCCGCAGGTGCCCACGGACCTCGGCGTAGACGCGGGCGCGGTTGCGGCGCAGCAGCGGCTGGGCGAACCAGGCGAACACCACGCCGCGGGCGAGGTCCGCGACCACTGGGAAACGGACCTGCGTCGCGGCGATCAGCCGCTCCAGCGCGAGGCCGGCCGGCTCGCGCAGCGTCTCGTCCGGCGGAGTCTCCCGCAGCCACGCGCGCAGCAGCGCCGCGATGACCTGCGCGTCCGCGGAGGCGCGCTGCTGGGCGAGGAAGATCCGGAAGACGGCGGCTTCGAGGGCGGGGGTGCGGTCCAGGTCGGTGACGCCGTACCGGCCGAGAGCCTTGCCGAGCCTGGTCTGGAAGGCGTCCGGCAGCCCGGCCCGCTCGACGTCGAGGCTCTGCAGGTAGGTGTGGAAGTACTCCCGGGCGCTGTGCACGTGCGCGGCGCCGCCGTCCTCGCCCGTCGGCCGGTTGCGGCTCAGCTCGGCGAGATCGGCGAACACCTCGATGAGGTCGAGTTCGGCGGCCAGGGGCCGCTGACCGGCTTCGGTGGCCGTCCGCCGCGCGGTGAGGTAGTCGTCGAGCACCCGGCGGTCGTCGTGCGGGTCGACGTCGAAGCCGAGCAGCAGACCCCGCAGGTCCTCCTGGCCGCGCCTGCTGCGCTCGTACGCCGGGATGTCCGCGTCGGCGGTGGGCAGGTCCAGTTCGACGGTCTCGGTGCTCGGGTCGTCGGTGGTCTCCTCGGCGTCGTCCGCGAGCGGCTCGAGGCGCAGCAGCGGCGCACCTGCCTCCACCTGGCTGCCCACCGACACGGCGCACTCCTTGAGCCGCGCCTTGAACGGCGCCCGCAGCACCGTCTCCATCTTCATCGCTTCGAGCACCAGCACCGGCGCGCCCGCCTCGACCTCCGCGCCGACCTCCAGCGGCGTGGCGACGACAAGCGCGGGCATCGGGGAGCGCAGGACACCACCCTCGTCCCGGCTGACCCGGTGCGTCACGCCGTCCACCTCGACCAGGTGGGTCGGCCCGTACGTGCCGGTGAGCAGGCGGTAGCGGATGCCGTTGACGACGATCTGACCGGTGTGCCTGTCGAAGCGGTCGAGTTCGACGTCGGCGGTGCGCACGACGGGCCCGGTCTCGATGCCGACCCGGAACCTGTGCGCGCCGACCCGCGCCACCCGGGTGCGGTAGCCGACGCCACGCAGCTTGAGGTCCAACGGCCGGCCGCTGGCGTGCTGTACCTGCGGGCGCCCACCGGCCGCTGTCGACAGCAGCCGCTGCCGTTCGACGCGCTCCTCCTCCTCGTACGCCTCGATGGCGGCGGCGGCCAGGGCGACAGCGGAGTGGCGGTGGGTGACGAGGCGGCCCTCGCCGCGGACGCGGTCGATCCAGCCGGTGTCCGCGCTGGCGTCGATCACCTCGGGCTGGTCGAGCAGGTCGAGCACGAAGCTCTTGTTCGTCGCCCCGCCTTCGATGATCACCGTGGTGTTCGCCATCGCCCGGCGCAGCTTGCCGAGCGCCTCGTCGCGGTCACGGCCGTACGCGATGATCTTCGCGATCATCGAGTCGAAGTCGGCCGGGATGGTGTCACCCTCGCTGACGCCGGTGTCCACCCGGATGCCGGGGCCACTGGGCAGGTCCAGCCGGGCGATGCGGCCGGGGGACGGCGCGAAGTCGCGGTCGGGGTCCTCGGCGTTGAGCCGCGCCTCGATGGCGTGCCCGCGCTCGGCCGGCGGCGCACCTTCGAGTCGCCCGCCGGCAGCGACGTGCAGCTGCGCCTTTACCAGGTCGAACCCTGTGGTCAGCTCGGTGATCGGGTGCTCGACCTGGAGGCGGGTGTTGACCTCCAGGAACGCGAACAGCCGGTCCCCGGGGTGGTAGAGGAACTCGACCGTCGCCGCGCCGCGGTAACCGACAGCCACGGCCAGCCGCTCGGCCGACGTCTTCAGTTCGGCGGCCTGCGCCGGGTCGAGCACCGGCGACGCCGACTCCTCGATGACCTTCTGGTTGCGCCGTTGCACCGAGCAGTCGCGGACGCCGAGCGCCCACGCGGTGCCCTGTCCGTCGGCGATCACCTGGACCTCGACGTGCCGGGCACCGGTGACCAGGCGCTCCAGGAACACGATGCCGCTGCCGAACGCCCGTGCCGCCTCCTGGCTGGTGCGCTCGTACGCGTCGACCAGCTCGGCCTCGTTCCTGATCACGCGGATGCCGCGACCGCCGCCGCCGGCGGTCGCCTTCAGCATCAGCGGGTAGCCGACCTCGGCTGCCGAGGCCTGGGCGGCGGCGAGGGTCTCGACGGCGCCGCGGCTCCACGGCGCGACCGGCACACCGACCTTCTCGGCGATCAGCTTCGAGCCGATCTTGTCGCCGAGTTGGCGCATGGCGTCAGCGCTCGGCCCGACGAAGGTGACGCCGATCTTCTCGCACAGCTCGGCGAACGCCGGGTCCTCGGCGACGAAGCCCCAGCCGACCCACGCGGCGTCGGCACCGGTCTCGGTCAGGGCGCGCTCCAGCACCGCCAGGTTGAGGTACGGGCGGGCGGACGCCGGGCCGAGGTCGTAGGCGATGTCCGCTTCGCGGACGAATGTGGCGTTGCGGTCGACATCGGTGTAGAGAGCCACGGTTTCGAGCTGGATGCCGGTCTCCGCGGCCAGCTCGCGGACCGCGTGGATGAGCCGCATGGCGGCTTCACCACGGTTGACGATGGCGACACGGTTGAACACCCGAAGAACCCCTTAGCTAGACCTCGACCTGCGTGCCGGGAGACGACGGCCTCCCAGCAGTGATCACCTTTCCGCGTGGCGGCGGCCAGCGCTATGGCGCAACCACCGAACCCACCGTCCCTCAGTTGTAGGAAGTGCACAAAACTTTTTGGCACCCCAGGGGACACGCCGGCCTGCTCCGGCCACTCCGGCAGTTGATCAAGACGGTGCGGGCGGTTCACGTCCGCAGCCTCCCGTGTTCACCCCCGAGTGATCGGCTGACCAGGAAGATCATCGCCGGTCCGGTCAACCGCCGGCCCGGCTCGGCCATCCCGGCCCAGGCCAGGAACGCACCAGGAAAGGAGCGGCAATGAGGTCACCGCACCTCGTACGCCCACGTCTGGCGCTGCTGCTCGCGGCGGGACTCACCGCGCTCGTCACGCCGACCGGCGTCGCCCACGCCGCGACCGCCACGGTACCCGCGACGGGCACCCCGATCACCATCACCTCGACCGCGCAACTCGCCCCCGGCGTCACGTACGGCTCGTTCGAGGTGTCCACGCCCCGGGGCGTCACCGTCGGTTATCTGCTCACCGCCGACCTGAAGAAGAACAAGGTCTCCCTGGACCTGCTGCACCCCGCCGCTGTCGCGCAGCGCCAGGTCGTCTCCGCCATGACGAACGACCAGGGCGCCATCGCCGGCGTCAACGGGGACTTCTTCAACAACAGTGAGACCCACACCGGCGTCACGCCCACCTACTCGTCGTCCGGCCCGGAGATCGCCGACGGCGAGGAGCTGAAGTTCGCGGTGCCGACCGCGCAGCGTTTCGGCCCCGGCCTGGCCCCCGGCACCTCGACCCGGGACGTGTTCGGCGTCGGCGTGAACGGCAAGGCACGCGTCGACACGGTGAGCCTGGACGGCGAGGTGCGCAGCAGGAAGGGCACTATCGCGCTGGGCGGCCTCAACCAGTACGCGCTCCCGGTCGACGGCGTCGGCCTGTTCACCGCCGACTGGGGGACCGCCTCCCGGGTCCGGTCCACCTGCGGCACCGACACGAGCCGCAGCGACCCGTGCAGCACCCACACCTACGAGGTGACAGTACGCGACGGCGTGGTGACAGCGGTCGGCCCGACGCCCGGTGCGGGCGCGATCCCGGCCGACACCCAGGTGCTGGTCGGGCGCGAGGGCGGCGCGGACGCACTCGACGACCTCGCCGTCGGTGACCGGGTGCAGGTGCGCGAGAAGCTCGAGTCCGCCGGCAAGCCGAAGCTGACCTTCGCGGTCGGTGGCGCGCCGATCCTGCGCGACGGCGCGCCGTTGGCCGGTCTGGACACCAAGACCGCCGCGGTACGCAGCGCGGCCGGCGTCAGCCCCGACGGTCGGACCGTGTACCTGGTCGCCCTGGCCGGCCGTGCCCCGGCCAGCGCCGGGTTCACGATCGCCGAGCTGGCCGACCTGATGCGCTCGGTCGGCGCGGACGCCGCCGTGAACCTCGACGGCGGCGGGTCGAGCACTGTCGCCGTCCGCGAGCCGGGCCAGGCCGCGGCCACCGCCCGCAACAGCCCGTCCGACGGTACGGAGCGTCTGGTCGCCAACGGCATCGGCATCTTCGTGGGTAAGCACTGATCGGTTCACCCGCTCGCATTCGCCCCGCCCGGTGCCACCGGACGGGGCGAATGCGCGTACCCGAGACGGTCGGGCACCCAGACTGTCGGCCCCGGGTCAGATAATGACGCCGGCCGAAAGGACCCCATGACCATTCTCGACAGCCGGGCGCTCAACCGCGCGACGCTCGCCCGGCAACTGCTGCTCGACCGCGCCGACCTGCCGCCGCTCGACGCCGTCGCCCACCTCGGCGGCCTCCAGGCCCAGGAGCCGCAGGAGCCGTTCATCGGGCTGTGGTCGCGGCTGCGTTCGTTCGACCCGACGGTGCTCTCGACCCTGCTGACCCAGCGACACGTGGTTCGTACCCACCTCATGCGCCGCACCGTCCACCTGCTCGTCGCCGACGACGTCGTGGCCTGGCGCCCCCGTCACGACGCCATGCTGCGCCAACGCGTGCTCGGGGTCTACCGCGGCGAGCTCGACGGAGTGGACCTCGACGAACTCGCCGCTGCCGCGCGGGCGGTGGTGGCCGACGGTGAGCCCCGCTCGATGCCCGAGATCGGGCGGGCGCTCGGCGAGCGCTGGCCGACGCCGGGGCTGCGGGTGCTGGGCGAGATCGCTGTCGCGCTGCTCCCGATGACACAGGTGCCGCCGCGCGGTGTGTGGCGGGCGAAGGGAGGCGCGCGCTACGTCCTGCTCTCCGCGTGGCTCGACCGGGAGATCGCCCCGCCGACCGCGGCGGACACCGATCCCGTCGGCCAACTGCTCGTCCGCCGCTATCTGGCCGCGTTCGGTCCGGCGGCCACTGCCGACCTGCGGGCCTGGTGCGGCCTCGCCGGACTGCCGGCCGTGGTGAACGCCATGCGGGACGAGTTGGTGACCTTCCGCGACGAGCGTGGCCGGAAGCTGATCGACCTCCCCGACGCGCCGCGCCCCGACCCGGAGACACCCGCCCCGGTGCGGTTCCTGCCGGCGTTCGACAACGCGATTCTCGGCTACGACGACCGCAGCCGGATCATCGACGACGCCCACCGTGGCCTCTCGGTGGCCGGCGAGCGCGTGGTGCTCGTCGACGGCCGGGTCGCGGCGACCTGGACCGTCGAGTCGGAAACGGTGACCGTCAACCCACTGCGCGGCTTCTCCCGAGCTGACCGGGTCGCCGTCACCGAGCAGGGGCAGGCCCTGGCGGCCTTCCTCTCCGACAACGAGAGCGACCGGGTGCGGGTCGGTTCGTCTCCCCACTGAAGGGCCGACAGGTTCGGGATCGCCTTGCATCGATGTTCGTCGACTGCGATGCTGTGGTCGGTCGTGCTCGGGAGCCAGCGCGCACCACATTTTCTCCGGTCCACGGGGCGCACGCGGTGGCCACGTCACCCGTGCCGGGCGGCCCTCGTCGGTGACCGGAAACCCGAGCGCGGCACCGTCCACCCCTCGGTCATCGGTGCCCGGTCCCCACCGGAGGTACCGATGCTTCGCATGTTCCTTGCCGTTACGACAGTGACGCTCGCCGTCTGGGGCGGGGCGAGCGGCACCACAGAGTCGACGCCCCCGCCCACACCACTGCCCTCGCCCACGATCGCCTGCCCGCCGGCCCTGCCGATCAGCGCCAGCGTCACCGGGGTCACCACCACGAGCCTGACCGTCTCGTACTTCATCTTCTTCCGCCCACCCTGCGGCTACGACCCGCCAATGACCGTCAGCCTCTTCACCAGTCGGGAAGACGCCCAACAGTGGCGGGCGGCGGTCGCCGAGGGTGTCTCCGGGCCGGAGCGCAACGGTGCGGTGACCATCGACGGGCTCACGCCCGACACGGAGTACTGGTACCGGTTCACCGACGTCGACGGAAGACGCGATCCCTATGTGATCGCCTCGGCCCGGACCGCCTCGCTGGCCTCGTGCCGTGCCACGGCCACGATCGATGCCCGCTGGGGCAGCGGCTTCGTCGCGACGGTAACGGTCCGCAACACCGGGACGCTGCCGCTGGACCAGTGGCGCGTCTCCTGGACGTGGTCCGGTGACGAGCAGGTCCAGACGGCCTGGGGTGGGGTGGCCGAGACGGTCGGCTCCGACGTCACAGTTCGCAACGCCTCCTACAACGGGACGCTGGCGCTGGACGGGGCTACCACGTTCGGTGTGCTCGCGACGACCAGCGCGGTGCCGGACGGCCTGACCCTGACGTGCGCGCGGTGAACGACGTCCGCCCCGCTCCGGCGCGATGGCGGGAGCGGGGCGGACGTCGTTTCGGTCAGGGCTTGCGGGCCACAGCGCCGTAGGCGTCGATCCCGACGGCGTCGGAGTCCTCCGGTCGCCACAGCGGGATCGGCACCAGGCCCGGCTCCACCATCGTCAGCCCGTCGAAGCAGCTCGCAAGCTCCTCCGGGCTGCGCAGGATGTACGGAACTCCGCCGCTCTGCGCCAGCCGGTCGGCACCCGAGACCACCGCTGGGCTGGTGTTGGTGCCGTCCCAGAGCACCAGGTGCGAGCCGGACGGCATCACGTCCATAGTGCGTCCGACGATCGAGCGCACTACGTCCAGGTCGGGCTCGTAGCCCATCACGCCCATGTACATCACGGCGATCGGCTGGTCGAAGTCGAGCGTCTGCGCCGCCTCGGCGAGGATCTTCTCCGGGTCGTGGTAGTCGGCCGGGACGTAGGTGGTGACACCCTCCGACGTCGTGCTGGCCAGCAGTGCCCGCGCGTGCACCAGCACCATCGGGTCGTTGTCCACGTAGACGATCCGCGAGTCGGGCGCGACGCCCTGGGCGACCGCGTGCGTGTTCTGCATGGTGGGCAGGCCGGTGCCGATGTCCAGGAACTGCCGGATGCCCGCCTCGGCAGCGAGGTAACGCACGGCCCGCACCAGGAACACGCGCGACTGCTGCGCCATCAGGACGATCTCCGGGTAGACCTCGGCGACAGCGTCGCCGGCCGCCCGGTCGGACTGGAAGTTGTCCTTGCCGCCCATCCAGTAGTTCCAGATCCGTGCCGCGTGCGGCACGTCGGGCTGAAGCTTCGCGGCGAGTTCGGGGTCCGGGCCGGCCATGCCTGGCTCCTATCGAGGGGTCGTCAGCTGGAGGTCACCACAGCGGTACGCCCGGATCGTACTCCGGCAATGTCCACTCTCGACCGGGGGTGGACCCACCGCCGCCAGGCAGGGGACCAGGGTCGCTGTCACCGGTGGACCACCCCGTTCTGGTACGCCCACACGACGGTCTGTAGTCGATCCCGTGCGCCGATCTTGGCCATGGCCCGCCCGAGGTGCGACTTGACAGTGCTGGTCTCGATGAAGAGCCGCTCGGCGATCTCGACGTTCGACAGGCCCTGTGCGAGCAGCTCCACGATCTCGGTCTCCCGCGCGGTCAGCTGGTGCGCCGCCGCCGCGTCCGAGCGGGGAGCGGGCGTACGCCTGGCGAACTCCGAGATCACCCGACGGGTGACGGCCTGGTCGACGAGGCCGTACCCGCTCGCCAGGCGACGGATCGCCTCGATCAGCTCCTCGGGCTCACAGTCCTTGAGGATGAAGCCGCTGGCGCCGGACTCCAACGCGCCGAAGACGTACTCGTCGAGGTCGAAGGTCGTCACGACCAGCACCGCCGGTGGCGTCCCGGTCGCCTCGGCGACGATCTGCCGGGTCGCGGTTAGCCCGTCGCCGTGCGGCATCCGGACGTCCATGCAGATGACGTCCGGTTGCAGCCGGCGGGCCAGCTCCACCGCGGCGGACCCGCTCGACGCCTCCGCCACTACCTCGATCTCGCCGGACTGCTCCAGGATGACGCGGAAGCCGGCCCGGACGACGGCCTGGTCGTCGACGAGCATCACTCTGATCATGCGGGGGCCTCTTCCTTCGGACGGAACGCGGCGGGGCCGCTCGTCGGGAGTGTCGCGGCGACCGACCAGCCGCCTGCCGCCGTCGGGCCGGCGGTGAACGTCGCCCCGATCAGCTGGGCGCGCTCACGCATGCCCACCAGGCCGACGCCACCGGTCCGTGCCGCCGGTACGCGTCGCGGCGTGGCGGGTTCGTTCACCACCTCCAGCGACACCGAGCGGGGCTCGAAGCGGAGCGTCACCCGCGCCGCAGCGCCGGGAGCGTGCTGGCGGGCGTTGCTGAGCGACTCCTGCGCGATCCGGTAGAGCGCGACGTCGGCGATCGGCGGCACCTCGCGTTGCTCGCCCTCCCGGACGAACTCCACAGGGCCGGCGAGGTTGCCCGCGGTGCGGACGAGGTCGTCGAGCATGCCCAGCCCCGGCACCGGGGCGGCACCGTCGCCGCCCTCGTGCCCGGGCCTGCCGCGCAGCACACCGACGACCAGGCGCAGGTTGTCCAGGGTCTCCTTGCCCTGACTGCGGATCCAGGCCACACCGGCCTTCGCGGCCGCCGGGTCCCGGTCGATCAGCCGCTCGACCGCCGCCGCCTGCACGACCATGCCGGAGAGGTGGTGCGCGGCCACGTCGTGCAACTCCCGGGCCATCCGGGAACGCTCCGCGCCGATCGCCGCCTGGACCTTCGTGCGCTGCTCCCGGACCGCCTCGTCCGCCCGCACCCGGACCAGCTCCACGTAGCGCCGGTAGGTGGCCACGTAGCCGCCGACGAAGGTCGCGCTGGCGTAGGTCAGGGCGCTCGCCGAGACGTACGCGACGGCCGTCAGCAGATCCGGGGTCACCACGACGGCCGCCCCGATCGACTCCACCACCACGACCGCGCTGACGGCCAGCAGCGCACGGCGAACCGGCAGCAACGACCCGACGGTGTACGCCACGACGAACGGTGCGAGGCCCCGGATGGTCGCCTCGGGCAGGGAGAAGCCGATGATGGGCAGTTGGAGGCCGACGACGAGCGCGAGGCAGAGCAGGGGCCGGACCCGACGCAGGCACAGCAGCATCGCCTGCGCGCAGCAGATGGCGACGAGCAGCCAGGCCCGCGCCCTGTCGAACGACACCCCGTCCTCCGGTGCCACGAACCAGAACAGCGAGGTGAGCAGTACGAACGTCAGGACGGTCAGCACCGCGGCCAGCAGGCAGTCCCGGGGGAACACTTTGGTCACCCCGAGCCGGGTGAGCCGGGCGTCGAGCCACTTCGTCAGTCGTCGTGTGCCGAAATCGGTGTCCGTGTGGTCCCTCATGGGGTGCGCATCCTTGCTCCGGATCGTCCCGGGTCGGGCGGGTCAGTAGGAGATGCTAGGCGCGAGCAGGTGGAACTCCACGGCGAACCAGCCCGCGCCGGCGAGAGCCAACAGGATCAGGCCGCTGCCGGTGATCCGCCGCCAGCCGACGTGGCGTCGCACGTCGTCGACCAGCCGGACCGCGGCGGGCAGCACTCCGAGCAGTCCGACCAGTTGCAGCACCTGAATGGTGCGCAGGACGGGCCCGGGAACGTCCTGGAGGCTCATGATGCTGCCGATGCTCAGCACCCAGCCGGCGAACGCGAGCAGCGTGCCGGCGACGGCGAGGCGGCTCAGGATCCGCGCGGTGCGCCCCGCCCGCTCCCGGGGAGCGCGGCCCAGTCGACGGCGGACGATCGCGCCGACCGGCCAGGACAGGACGGCGAGCAGCAGCACGACTGTCGACAGGGCCAGCACCGGAACGGCCACAGTGGAAGCGCGGGCCGACTCGACGGGTAGCAACGCGAACGCGGAGTCGAAACTGATCGCCTCGACCCGGTCGTCGGTGGCCCGCATGGCGATCGTGCGCTGCCCGCCGACCTCGCGCCAGACCCAGGGCGCCACCTCCTCGTAGAGGGCGGGGGAGTCCGACAGCGGGCCCGGCTCCACCAGCAACCGGTCACCGTCGGCGACGCTGACGGTGGTTCGACCGACCAGGCCGATCGCCGTCAGGAAGTTGCTCTGAATCGCTCGCGAGGACTCGTACGTGCCGACGGCCAGCGCTGCGTGCTTGGCGGTGGTCGCCGGGTCCACGCCGACGGTCGGCTGGTCGTCGCGGGCAGGGAAGTAGCGGTCGGCGAAGCCGTTCACTATCGACTCGCGAAGCTCGTGGCTGTCGAGGGCGCCGGAGCCGTTGCTGTTGAGGGACAGGAAGATGCCGGCCCGGTCGTCGGGGTAGATCTGCAGGTGGGAGTGGAAGTACTTGGTGTCGCCGCCATGGCCGAGGATCCGGTGGCCGTTGCGGTCCTCGGCGAAGAATCCGAGGGTCATCCGGGGCCCGTCGGCCAGCGTGCCCAGCGACGTCGCGTCGAGTGCCGGCCGCTGCATCAGCTCACGGGTCGGTTGGTCCAGCAGGGGCGCGAAGCCCACCGGCTCGCCGAGCTGGGCGAGCATGAATCGCGCCATGTCCGTCGCGGGGGCGCTCAGCGCACCGGGCGGGGGCGTGCCGACGATCTCGAACGGCGCGGCAGGCCCGGCGGAGGTGTCGTACCCGTTGGACATCCGGTCGCCCAGCGCCGCCGGGAGGGGCTGCGCGAAGGTCGACGACGGCATGCCCGCGCGGTCCAGGACGTTGCGTTGGACGTACTCCTCGAAGCGCGTCCCGCTGACGCGTTCGACGATGTAGCCGGCGAGCGCGTTGCTGTAGTTGGAGTACGCGGGGACGGTGCCCGGCTGGTAGATCTGCTCCGGTGGGTCGGTCATCAGGGCCCTGCGGAGGTTGAGGTCGCCGCCGTCGGTGCCGATGAGGCCGGCGATCCGCTCCTCGAAGCCGGCGGTGTGCGTCAGCAGGTGCCGCAGTGTGACGGCCCGCTCGTAGCGCAGCGGCAGTTCGAAGTCGAGGTACGTCGTGACGTCGGTGTCGAGGTCGAGCTTCCCGCTCTGCACGAGTTGCAGCACCGCGGTGGCGGTGACGAGCTTCGACACCGATCCCATCCGGAACAGGTGCCGGTCCGGGTCGACAGGTACGGCCGCGTTCCCGCCGGCGCCGGTGTCGGCGTACCCGTACCCCCGGGTTGTGAGGATCTTGCCGTTGTTCACGACGGCGACGGTGGCTCCCGCGATGCCGGTACGGTCGAGCGCGGCTGGCAGCAGGCCGTCGAGCCAGGCGTTGACGTCGGTGTCGGTCAGGGCGGAACCCGTCCCGCTCGCTGCGGCGGGTGCCGCCGGAGCGTCGATGTGCGGTGCGGGATTCTGCGGGGGCGCGCCGCAGCCGGCGGCGCTCACGGCGAGAACGACAGCGGTCGCCAGCACCGCGCCGAGTCGGACGACAGGCCGCGCGGGACGGGGTGGGAGAAGAGAGAGTGGGCGCATTGTCTGCCAGTGCCTTCCCAGGCGAACGGGTGTCCGGAACAGGTCCGTAAGGCGTCACCCGATGCCCTGGGACAAGCCTGTTCGAGTGATCGCCCCGAGCCATCCGGCGTGAGACGGCAATGCGCTTACGACTTGAGGAGGAGGGGCGGGTGCACCGATGGTGGGCGGAGGTACCGCCCCGGTTGCGTGAACCATCGCCCGTACCGGTGCATCGAACCCTGTGACAGACCCCGCGGAGGAAGGACCACCCATGCGCGGCAACCTGCTCGTCGGTGCGATGCTCACCCTGACGTTCGTCGCCGGTTGCACGTCACCGGTGAAACGGGTCGGCGGCGACGCCGGACCCGCCGGCTCTCCGTCCACCAGCGCGAGCCCGCCGAGCCCGTCGGTGTCGAGCGCTCCGGCGACCGGCAGCGCCGGCCCGAGTGCTCCGGCCACCCGCAGCGCCACCCCGGGTGCTCCGGCCACCCGCACCTCCGGGCCGGCCGCGCCGGTGAGCGAGATCAGGCGAACCGACTGGCCCAACGCGGTGATCCGCGATCTCAGATTCTGCGGCGAGTCCGACGACTTCGTGGTGTTCCGGAACGGGTCGAACGGCTTCGACATCCCCTGCCGAATCCTGCCGAACGGGGCGCGGCCGGTGTATGCCGAGTTCGTCACCGAGGAGCCAGCGAACGCGCCGTCGACCGAGGACGCGCTCGTCCTCGTCGAACTGGGCAACCCCGACGCCGCACGGCGGCAGGCCCTCGTGCCGGTTCAGCTCTCGTACGACGGCCGAGAGCGGCAGGCACGGCCGATCATCCTGGGCGACAATTCCAGCCCGTCCGGCGACCGGGTCATGACGTTCGTCTCGTATCGGGTCGTGGGCGAGACTGTGCAGGCCACTGTCCGCAAGCTCGATGGAGGCACCGAGACGCGTCGGTGGCGCAAGGTCGACTTCCCGGGGAACTGGGAACGGTACTAGCGTTGAGTGACCCTCGACGTGTCCACCCGCAAGGTGCCGAGGATCTCGTCGGTGCGGTCGACGCCGTCGGTCTGCTTGACCTGGACGTACACGCCGAAGGTGCCGGTGGCCGCGACCAGTGTGACCTCGCTGAACGACGTCTGCGCGCCACCGCATCGCGCCCAGTGGCGGACGGTGCCACTGAACGCGGCGGCGGTGACCGCCCGGCCTGCGGCGGCCGTGCACCCGCTGTGATCGGGCAACGCCGGCTGCTCCGCTGCGCGCAGCCCGGGGCTCACTCCCACGAAGACCCCCGGCGTCGCGCTGTCGACATCGGACCAGACGCTGAGATCCGCCCCGACGAGCAGGCCGGGGCCGCGCCCGTCGGCGAGGCCGATCACCGCCGGGTCCCAGCCGCCGTCGCGCAGGTGCCGCGCCCAGCCGTTGGGAACGGCCACCGAGACAGCGCCGGTCGTGTCAGCCACCCGGGTCCAGCCGTGCGGCGCGGTGGCGGCGGTGGCGGATCCGGCCATGACCAACGTCGCGGTCACTGTGCCGACGGCGGCGAGGAACCGGCGGATGCGCCGCGGCGGCGGGCGGGCCGCCAACTGCCGGCTGGCGAGCAGACCCTCCAACGCGGCGGCGTACGCGGCGGCTGTGGGCCAGCGGCGGTCCGGATCGCGATGCAGCGCCCGACGGACGGCGCGCTCGACGGCGGCGGGTGCGCGGGGTACCGCCGTCACCCGCTGCCCGGGCGGCGAGCCGGTCAGCATGTGGTGCGTCAGCGCGCCGATCGCGTACACGTCGGCGCGCACGTCGATCCCTCCGCCGGGGACGAGCTGCTCGGGCGCCATGTAGGCGGGCGTGCCGGCGACCACTGTGAACCCGGACGCGTGCGCGAGCGTCTTGGCCAGCCCCAGGTCGGCGACCAACACCCGGTCACCGGCCGGGGTGGGGTCGAACAGCACGTTGGACGGTTTGAGGTCGCGGTGCAGCACGCCGCTGTCGTGCAGGACCGCCACCGCCCTGGCGATGTCGGCGGCGATCCGCAGCGCCGCGCGCACCGGCATCGGGCCGCTGCCCAACCGGTCGGCGAGCGTGCCGCCGGCGGCGTACGTCATCACCAGGTACGGCCGGCCGTCGGGCAGCTCGCCGATGTCCAACACCCGGACCAGGTGATCGGAGTCGACCTGCCGCATGAACCGGGCCTCCTGGCGGAAGCGCCCCCGGATGTCGGCCCGCTGCGACCAGTTGTCGGCGAGCACCTTCACCGCCACCGGCGAGTGCAGCTCGTCGTCGTACGCCAGCCACACGGTGGCGAACGCACCGGCGCCGACGGGGCGCGCGATGCGGTACCGGCCAACCTGCGGCGGGATGGACACGATCGTATTATCCGGGGACCGGGACTCCGGTGACGCCCACGAGCGGGGGAGCGCGGGTGGCGAAGGAATCTGACACCGAGGAGCTGGCGAGGCGCGCGGCGGCCGGCGACAGCGCCGCACTTGACGCGTTGCTGGCCGCGATCGGTCCACGGGTGCTGGAGCAGTGCGGGCGGTTCCTGCCCTGTCGGCAGGACGCGGAGGAGGCGGCGCAGGACGCGTTGTTGCAGGTGGCCCGGCACATCCAACGGTTCGAGGGGCGGTCGCTCTTCTCCACCTGGTTGCACACGGTGGTCGCCAACTGCGCCCGCCAGACCTACCGGTCACTGCGGCGACGAGCGGCGGAGCGGTCCAGCGCGCTGCTGCCCGTCGAGGTGGCCGACCCCCGTACGACGAGCGTCATCGCCGGATCGCGCCTCGACCTGCTGGACGCGCTGGACCGGCTGGAGGCGCACCGGCCGGAGCTGGCGACGGCCCTCGTGCTCCGCGACCTGTGTCAGCTCGACTATCAGGAGATCGCCGGGCAGTTGGGTATTCCGATCGGCACGCTGAAGTCCAGGATCCATCACGCCCGTCGGTACGTCCGGGAGGCGTTGCGGGGTAGTTGAGCGATGCGTACGCCGATCCGTGGTTTTGCCCCCGATCGGCGGACATCGTTTGACATGTGCGGCGATCGCATCTTTGATGGTCGATGTGTCTGTTCGGCGTGGTCGGGCGCGTGGTCGTCTGGGTGGGCCGGTCGATGCCCTGAGCCTGTCGACGCCCTGAGCCTGGAGGACTGATGCGAGTCATCGCGCGGAGAAACCCACGACGCCCACGGCGGCGGCTGTTGCCGGTGGCGATGGCGGCGGTGACGCTGCTGAGCCTGGCCGTCGGTGTGCCGGCGGCCGCCGCGGCGCCGTCGACAGTCGTTGGCGTGGCCAGCGGCCGTTGCCTGGACGTGGTCGGCAACGTCAGAACCGCAGGTGCCGGCATCAACATCTACGACTGCAACGGCCAGGCCAACCAGGCGTGGACCTTCACCTCAAGTGGTGAGCTGCGGGTCTACGACGACACGATGTGCCTGGACGTGGTCGGCCAGGACACCACCGCCCCGGCCGCGGCGCAGATCAACGGCTGCACCGGCGGCGCCAACCAACGCTGGCGGATCACCACCTCCGGGACCATCGTCGGGGTCCAGTCCGGCCTGTGCCTGGACGTGTCCGGCGCGGGCACCGCCAACAGCACCACAGTCGGTCTCTGGACCTGCAACGGGCAGTCCAACCAGCGGTGGACGACATCTCTCGGCAGCACCGACAGTCAGCCGCCGACGGCGCCGGGTAGCCCACGGGTCAGCGGCCTGACCTGCAACTCGGTGACGTTCGCGTGGAACGCCTCGACGGACAACGTGGCGGTGGCCTTCTACGACATCTACCACGACGGCCAGCTGATGACGTCGGTGAGCGGCACGACGCTCTCCACCAACCTGACAGTGGTGGCCGGGGCTACCTGGGGCCTGTACGTCAACGCCCGCGACGCCGCCGGCAACGTGTCGCAGGCGAGCGCCACCGTCTCGATCACTCCGCCGCCCTGTCAGGCCGACAGCCAGCCACCGACGGCGCCGCAACAGCTCACCGGCACCGCGTCGGGCACCACTGTGACGCTGCGCTGGACCGCGTCGACAGACAACATCGGGGTGCGGGCGTACGACATCTACCGGGCCGGCGCGAAGGTGGGAACTGTCACCGGCGCGCCGCCGGCGACCACGTTCACCGACAGCGGTCTGGCGGCGAACACCTCCTACCAGTACTACGTGGTGGCTCGTGACGCGCAGGACAACGCCTCGTCGCGCAGCGGCACCGCGACGGTGACCACCGGTGCGGCGTGCGCCAACCCGGTGTGCGGGGTGCGACAGGTCACCACCGACACCGACATTCCGTGGGGCCTGGTGACGTTGCCCGACGGCAGCGTCCTCTACAACCGCCGCGACGCGCACGACATCATCCAGCTCAACCCGACCACCGGGGCCAAGACCAACCTGGGCACGGTGCCGAACGTGCAGAGCACCGACGGTGAGGGTGGCCTGTTGGGGCTCGCCATCTCGGCCAGCTACTCCAGCGACCGCTGGCTGTACGTCATGCACACCTCGCCGAGCGACAACCGCATCGTCCGGATCAGGCTGGAGAACGGGCGACTCAACACCGCCAGCGAGCAGGTCCTGCTCAGCGGCATTCGGCGTAACAAGTACCACGACGGTGGTCGCCTGCGGTTCGGCCCGGACGGCAAGCTGTACGCCAGTACCGGCGACGCCCAGAACGGCAACTACGCCCAGGACCGGTCCAGCCTCGAAGGCAAGATCCTGCGACTCAACCCGGACGGCACCGTCCCCTCGGACAACCCGTTCGGCAACTACGTGTGGAGCTACGGCCACCGCAACCCGCAGGGGCTGGCGTTCGACTCGCAGGGCCGGCTGTGGGAGCAGGAGTTCGGCAACTCGGTAATGGACGAGACCAACCTGATCACCAAGGGTGGAAACTACGGCTGGCCGGCGTGCGAGGGCACCAGCGGCGCCTGCGGTACGGCCGGGTTCATCGCGCCGGCACGTACCTATCCGACTGCCGAAGGGTCCTGCTCCGGCATCACGATCGTGCGCGACGCGCTCTATGTGGCCTGCGCCCGAGGCGCTCGGATGTACCGCGCGGTGATCAGCGGCAGCAGCCTGACGAACGTGCAGACGTACTTCAGTGGCACCTACGGTCGGTTGCGGACGGTGGAGCCGGCTCCCGACGGAGGGCTGTGGCTGACCACCACCAACGTCGGTGACAAGGACAGCACCCCGAACAACAGCAACGAGAGGATCCTGCACGTCACGCTCGGCAACTAGACCCCGATCGATGTGCGGCAAGCCCCTCAGCCGCTGGTCAGGAGCACTAGTTGCTGGGTGGCCCGGGTCATCGCGACGTAGCGGTCGACCGCCCCCGAGATACCGGTGCCGAACGTTTCCGGGTCGACGAGGACGACCAGGTCGAACTCCAGCCCCTTGGCCTGCTCCGGGCTCAGTGACCGGACCCGGGCAGTGGGCGGGAACGTCGGGTCGCCGATGACGCAGGCGATCCCGTCGGCGTGCGCGGCGAGCCAGGTGTCGAGGATCGACAGCAGGTCGGCGACCGATCCGTGGACGACGGGAAGCCCGTTGCCACGGATGGAGGTCGGCACGTTGGCGTCGGGGAGCACGGCCCGGATGACCGGTTCGGCCTGCGCCATGACCTCCGCTGGCGTCCGGTAGTTGATGCCCAACGAGGTCAGTGTGACCCGGTCGAGCCCGATCCGCTTGAGGCGTTCCTGCCACGACTCGGTGAACCCGTGCCGGGCCTGGGCGCGGTCTCCGACGATGGTGAAGCTGCGCGACGGGCAGCGCGCCAGCAGCATCTGCCACTGGGCGTCGGTCAGCTCCTGCGCCTCGTCCACGACGATGTGCGCGAACGGGCCGGCCAGCAGGTCCGGGTCGGCGTCCGGCAGCGCGGAATCGTCGACCAGCACGTCGCGCAGGTCGGGTTGGCGCAGCATCGCCAGCAGGCCCTCGCCGTCGTCGTAGGTGTCGGCCGCGAGCAGCTCGTCGACGACCCGGGCCATGTGCTCGCGTTCGACGGCGGCGGCCGGGTCACGTCGGCGGGTGCGCCCCGACCTCTCCGCGTCGCCGAGCCGCTGCCGCGCCGCGTCGAGCAGCGGCAGGTCGGACACGGTCCAGGCCCGGGGTTCGTCGCGTTGCAGCTTGCGGACCTCCTCGGGGCTGAGCCACGGCGCGCACCTGCGCAGGTACGCGGGCACCGACCACAGGTCACCCACCAGATCGGCCGCGTCGAGCAACGGCCAGGCACTGTTGACAGTCGCCCGCAGCTGCCTGTTACGCAGCAGCGAGTCGCGGAGCACGTCGTCCGACTCCTCGCCGTCGTACCTGTCGATGAGGATGGTCAGCAACTCCTCCCAGATCTCCTCGCGCGCCTCGTTGTGCGGGGTGCCCGGGCCTGGCGCCTGGAACGCGTCGGCCCAGTCGTCGGCACTCAGGCGGACGTCGGAGTCGCCGACCGGGACCGTCATCGGGGCGGTCGGTGGGTCCTGGTAGAACCGGACGGCGGCGTCGATCGCCTGGACCAGTTCGGCCGAGGACTTCAGCCGGGCCACGTCCGGGTCGGTGTCGGCGGTTGCGGTGGCCCCCTCGGCGACGAGGTCGCGCAGGGTGCAGGTCTGCACGTCCTCCTCTCCGAGGCTGGGCAGGACGTCGGCGACGTAGGCCAGGTAGGGCTGGTGCGGCCCCACGAAGAGCACCCCACCCCGGCGCTGACCGAGGCGCGGGTCGGAGTAGAGCAGGTACGCGGTGCGGTGCAGGGCGACGACGGTCTTGCCGGTGCCCGGACCGCCGTCGACCACGAGGGCGCCGGCCGACCCCGCCCGGATGATGGCGTCCTGGTCCGCCTGGATCGTGCTGAGCACGTCGCGCATCCGGGCCGACCGGGCGCTGCCCAGACTGGCGATGAATGCGGACTGGTCGTCGAGCGCGACGGCGTGCCCCACGAATCCGTCCGGGGTGAACACCTCGTCCCAGTAGTCGCTGATCCGGCCGCGGGTCCAGCGGTACCGGCGGCGGCTCACCAGGCCCATCGGGTTGGCATGGGTCGCGCCGAAGAACGGCTCGGCGGCGGGTGAGCGCCAGTCGAGCAACAGCCGCCGACCCGTGCTATCGGTGAGACCGCGACGTCCGACGTACACGGGCTCGGGGTTGTCCGCCTCGACCACGTGGCCGAGACACAGGTCCAGTCCGTAGCGGCTCAGCGAGCGCAGGCGGGCGGTCAGCCGGCGGACCTCCTCGTCCCGATCGACGGCCTGTCGGCCCTTGCCGCCGGGCGCCCGACGCGCGGTGTCCAGACGGTCGGACAGCTCGGCGCTCAGCTGCGCGAGGCCCTGTGCCATGGCCGCGAAGTGCCGCTCGTCGTGGGCGATGAGCGCCGGGTCGGCCTTGGGGGCGCGGTGGTCGGGAAGTTCGAACACTGAGGTAGGCAAGGAATCCAATTCATGACTTCCATTTCGGCAGAATTTGGCCTCGGCCGACGATTCTGCGTCATAAACGGGGTCTTGCCGCAAGCCCCCCAGTGCGGTATAAGTTAGAAGTGGCGGGAGACCGGGTGTCTCCCGTTTTCCGTGTTCAGTGCGCGTCGACGACGTCGCGGCCGAGGGGCCAGAACGCGGCCGGCACGAGCTTGAAGTTGGCGATGCCGAACGGGATCCCGATGATCGTGACGCAGAGGGCAATGCCCGCGACGATGTGGGAGAGCGCCAGCCACCATCCGGCCAGCACCACCCAGAGGATGTTCGCCAGGCCGGAGCCGACGCCCGCGCCCGGCTTGGGCACCACTGTGCGGCCGAAGGGCCACAGCGAGTAGACCGCGAGGCGCAGCGACGCGACGCCGAACGGGATGGTGATGACCAGGGCGAAGCAGATCAACGCGGCGATGCCGTAGCCGACCGCCAGCACGAGGCCACCGCCGAAGACGAGCCACAGCACATTCAGTACGAAACGAATCATTACTCCAGCATGAAACATGCTCGCCACCCGGTTGGCTCGCCCAGTGCCCTCAGCGGGGAACGGCCACCGCGTGGGCCTCGGGGAGGGTCCTCTCGCCACCGTCGGCGAGCTGGGCGAGGGCGTCGTCGCGGCTGTCGAAGATCGGGAAAGCCCCGTCCAGACGCATGGTGTGCAGGACGGTGCGGATGAATCGCGACGGCGCGGCGAGGCAGAGTGTGACACCGCGTTCGCGGGCATCACGGTGGGCGCGCACGAGCAGACCGAGGCCTGTCGAGTCGATGATGTGCACCCGGCTCAGGTCGACCACGACGTGCCCGCCCACCTCGGCCACGTGCCGCAGGGCCGTGCGCAGGTTCTCGCCGGTGTCGAGGTCGATGTCACCAGCGGCGGCGATGACTGTCGTGCCGTCGAGGTGGTCGATGCCGAGGATGCCGCCGGGACCGTGGTCGTCGCGTGACGCGTGGCCACCGGTCGAGGCGGGCAGGAGGCTGCAGTGCGGGCAGCGGTGCGGCCCGGTGGCGAAGGGGGAACCGCTCCAGCCGTGCTCGGCCACCAGGGTCCAGACGACCTCGGCGTCGGGGAGCACGCAGGCGGTGCCGCGGATGGTCTCGCCGCAGGTGTCGCAGATCAGGGTCATCAGATACTCGTCCGGGACGACGGTCATGCTGCTGGTCCTTCCTCGCTCACGATCGAGAGCACCTGATCCAGGCGGGTGATGTGCAGGATGCGCCGTACCCGGGGGTTCGGATCGCGGACGGTGAGGGCCGCGTCGGCGCGAGTCAGCCTCCGGTGCACGTCGAGCAGCAGGCCGATGGCGGCGGCGTCGAGGTGCCGGCAGTCGGACAGGTCGAGCACCACCTGTGCGGGGCGCAGTGCCAGCAGTCGGTCGAACACCGCGCTGACCTCCGGCAGGCAGGCCAGATCGAGTTCGGTGACGCGAACCTCGACCAGCGGCAGCGTGTACCGCGCGGGCAGCACCGGCGTCGCCATTGCCGTACCCCTCTCTCCTCGCCCCTTCGCTTCCTCTCCACCGTGCTTCGCGGGGTTGGCGGTCACTGCAAGGCTCTGTGACAGTTGTGTGACAAAACCGCCGGCTGGCGGGCACGGTTGGCCGCCCGGCGGTCCGCCGAGCATGATTCCGGCATGACCGCCGTACTGGTGATCGAGGACGACGACCGCATCCGGCTCGCGCTGCTGCTCGCACTCGAGGACGAGGGCTACGACGCCCTCGGCGCGGCCACTGCCGAGGAGGGCCTGCGCGCCCAACGTCACCACCCGGCCGACTACGTGCTCGTCGACCTGATGCTGCCCGGTCTCGACGGCTTCGAGTGCATCCGGCAGCTGCGCCGTGACGACGACGTCCCGATCGTCGTGGTCAGCGCCCGCGACGGCACCGACGACATCGTCGCCGCCCTCGAAGCCGGCGCCGACGACTACGTGGTCAAACCCGTGGCCATCAGGGAGCTGACGGCCCGCCTGCGGGCTCTGCGCCGCCGTGCCCGGCCGGTGGTCACGACCACGGCGCCGGAGCCCGTGCCGGCGGTCGCCTTTGGGGAGTTGGAGATCAGTCCGGAGGCGGGGGAGGTGCGCCGCGCCGGCCAACAGGTCACTGTCACCCGCACCGAGTTCCGGCTGCTCTGTGAGCTGGCCGAGCACGCCGGTCGGGTGCTGTCCCGTCAGCAGTTGCTGCAACGGGTCTGGGGCTACGACAGCGGCGACGAACGGCTCGTCGACGTGCACGTCGGCCGCCTGCGGCAGAAGATCGAGCCGGACCCGGCGAATCCCCGGCACCTGGTCACCCTGCGGGGCCTGGGCTACAAGCTGCAACGATGAGACGCCTCGGACTGCGCACCCGGGTGACCGCCGCGTTCGCCGTCGGCGCGCTTCTGCTCTCGGCGTCGATGGCCCTGATCTCCTACGAGTTGACCCGCCGGTCCCTGCTCGACGACCGCGAACGCATCGCCCTGCGGGCCGCCTACTTCGACGCCGCCGTGGTGCACGCCGGCCTCGACACCGACACCCCGGACGTGGTGGAGGTGCTCCGGTCGTTGGACACCGGCGGAAGCCGTCGACCGGTGCTGCACCTCAACGGCGAGTGGTACGCCCGCGCCGCCGATCCCGGCACCACGGCCGCCATCCCCGACGAACTGCTCCGGGTCGTCTCCGCCGGGGAGCCGGCCGTGCAGCGTGTCCGTGTCGACGGGCAACCGGTTCTGGTGGTCGGTGTGCCGCTGTCCGCGTCCGCGACGTACTTCGAGGTCAACTCGCTGCGCGAGCTGGAGCAGACGTTCCGGGTGCTGGCCCTCGCGCTGACCAGCGTCGCGGTGCTGGTCGCCGGAGCCGGCGCCACCCTCGCCTGGTACGCCACCCGGCACGGGTTACGGCCGCTGACAGCGGTCGCCGACGCGGCCGAGAAGATCGCCGCCGGTGACTTCACCGCCCGGCTCGACCCGGCCACCGACAGTGACCTCACCCGCCTCTCCTCGTCGTTCAACCAGATGGTCGACCGTCTCGCCCTGCGCATCGAACGGGACCGCCGGTTCGCCGCCGACGTCAGCCACGAACTGCGCTCCCCGTTGCAGACCCTCGCCGCGGCGGCCAGCGTCCTGGCCCGCCGTCGGGAACACCAGGACGAACGGACGGCCACCGCTGCCGGGCTCGTCGCCGACGAGATCGACCGTTTCCAACGGCTCGTCAACGACCTGATCGACCTGGCCCGCAGTGACCAGCCGGCTCATCGTGCCCCGGTGGACGTGGTGGAGCTTGCCCGGGAGACCTGCGACGCGTACGACCTGCCGGGCGCCCTCGTCCGCCTGGCACCGGACGTGCCCCCGACGTGGCAGGTCGAGCGGCGGCGGATCGCCCAGATCCTGGCGAACCTGCTCGACAACGCCGTCACCTACGGTGGTGGCCCGGTTGCTGTTCACCTGGGCCGGGACGGGGGCAGCGGCGTCATCGAGGTCGACGACGACGGTCCGGGCGTTCCCGTCGAGGACCGCGAGGCGATCTTCGACCGGTTCGTCCGCGGGCGAGCCGCCCACACCCGTGGCGCCGGCGACGGCACCGGCCTGGGGCTGGCGTTGGTAGCCCAGCACGCCGCCGCGCACGCGGGGCAGGTGACCGTCGCCGACCGTCCGGGCGGGGGCGCCTGTTTCCGGGTCACCCTGCCGGAGAGCCTGTCGTGAGGCGCCGCCGTCTCGCCCCGTTGGCCCTCGCCGTGTTGCTGGCCGGATGCGGCATCCCCACCGACGACACCCCGCGCACGGTGCCGCCCCCACGAGGGCCGCTGAGCAGCGCCGCTCCCGCCGACACCACAGCACCAGCCGGCAGCGCCGCCGAGACGCTCTGCCTGGTCCGGGACAACCGGATCGTCCCCGTGGTCCGGCGGGTCGACAGTGCACCCAGCCTTGCGGACCAGTTGCGGCACCTGCTCGCCGGGCCCAGCGGGGCCGAACGGGACGGCGATCTGACCAGCGCGTTGCCGGGGGCGGTCAACGCCGCCCGCGCGACGGTGACAGGGACGCAGGCCCTCGTCGCGGTGGACGAACCCGCAGAGGTGGGCGGTCGCAGCGACGAGGTCCTCGCCTTCGGGCAGATCGTCTGCACTCTCACCAGCCGCGAGGACATCTCCACAGTGGCCTTCCTGCGCGACGGCAGGGCTCTCGGCGTGCCCCGGGCCGACGGTTCCCTGTCCAGCAGACCGCTCACCCGCGACGACTACGCCCCCCTCATCAGCGAAAGCTGAGCGCGCGCCACCGCGAGCACGGGCCACCCCGATGTCGACTGTGGGGGTCTCGGGGTTGCTCGGTGGAAGACCTGAGACGGAAGCCAGGGCGACCCGAGGGAACCTCCCGGAGGTTTGCTGGCGTCGGCAGCCACATGCTGGCTGGCATGAAACGCGCTGCGCTCTACGTGATCGCCGGCCCGGTCGGCCTCGGCGCCTACGGCCTGGTCCGGCTGTGGGCACGATCCGACGGGGTGTACGGCCCCGGGCTCGACTGGCAGGCCGCCCACCTGGTCGCCCTCGCCGGCTTGGTGTGCTTCGTCCCGGGTGTGCTCGCGCTGTCCCGCCTGCTGCCCCACAGTCCGTGGCGCACCGGGGTGGTGGCCTTCACGTTGGTCGGGCTCGCCGCGACGATGGTGCAGTTCGGCGCGGACATCGTCGAGGGGCTGCTGGCCGAGGACCGGGCGGAGATGTCGAGGCTCGGCGCGGAATTCAAGGACATCCCCGGCGTGGAGGTGGCCTTCTACGACGTCGTACCCCAGTTCTTCTTCGTCGGCCTGCTCGTGCTCACGGGCATGCTCGCCGCCCGACGGCGGCTGGCGTGGTGGAGTGTGCCGCTGCTCCTCGCCGGCATCGTCCTGCCGGTGGTCACCCTCGATCTGCTTCCGATCGGTGGCCTGTGCATGGCGCTGGCGTTGGCCCCGGCGCTGCCGCTGGTGCGACAGCACTGTGAGCGTGCCGAGTCGCCCGTCGCCGTTCACTGAGGACGAAGGGTGGCGCTGGCCCTCATCGGACCAGCGCCACCCTTCGAGCCGCTACTTCAGGGCGAGGGTGCGCGCGTCAGCGGCGATGATGCTGGCGATCTCCGCCGGCACCAGCTTGCCGGCCTGCCGGTCGGCGTAGGTGGCCAGTTCGGCGTACTGGGCGTGGGCCAGCTTGGTGGTCATCGCCGTGACGGCGGCCGGGTCCGCGCCCGAGGTGAGGATCAGGTAGCCGAGGCCGGCCTGGCTCACCGTCACTGTGAAGGTGCTGGTCGCGGTGGCGGTGCCCTCGGGCCCGGTGGCCTCGGTGGTGATGGTGTGCCGGCCGGCGGTCAGCTTGGCCAGGTCGAGCTTGCGCCCGGCGGCCGACTTCTTACCGTCCAGCGTCACGGTGACGGTGTCCGCGTTGGTCGCGGCGACCGCGATCACCGGGGACTGCGCCCGGTCCAGCCGCGCCCCGTTGGTCGGCGAGGTGATCTGCACGGTCGGGTCGGCGGAGGCCCGCTGGACGAACCCCGAGTTCCAGCCGACCAGCTCCGCCGCGCGGTTGGTGATGATCGCGTCGGTGCCGATCCGCTCCAACCGCTGCCACAGGCCGGCGGAGTCCATCGTCCAGGCCATCACGGCGACCCCGGCGGCGTGCAGTGGGGCGAGCACCTCCGGCTTGGCCAACAGCGCGTTGCCGTCCGGGTTGTACGCGGTCAGGTGCAGCTCCTTCGCGATCGCCACCGGGTCGGCGTCCAGTGTGCTGCGGAGCAGGCCGAGCGGCAGCTCGGGGGCGATCTCGTAGGTGTACTTCAGGGCGTCGACCTCGAAGCTCTGGATGAAGACCCGGCCCATCATCTGCTCGTCCCGGATCACCTGGATGATCGTGGCGACCTCGTCGCGGGTGTGCTTACCCTTGATCTCCACGAGCAGGTTGCCACCGCGCGTCCGCAGGTCGGCGAGCTGCTCCGCGAGGGTGGGCACCCGCTCGCCGACGTACTGCGGGCCGAACCAGGAGCCGGCGTCGAGGGCCTTGATCTGCGCGGCGGTCAGGTCCCGGATGTTGCCGGTGCCGTCGGTGGTCCGGTCGACGGTGCCGTCGTGCAGGATGAACGGGACGCCGTCCTTGCTCGGCTGGACGTCGTTCTCGATCCAGTCGGCGCCGCCCTTGCGGGCGATCTCCTGGGCGACGAGGGTGTTCTCCGGTGCGGCGGCGGACGCGCCCCGGTGGGCGATCACTGTGAACGGGCTGCCCTCGGGGCGGAGGTAGCCGTTCGGTGCCAGCTCGGTGACTGTGACGTCGTCGTACGACACTGTCGCGCCGTTGACGAAGAGCCCCTGGACGCCGTCGGCGGAACGCTGGAGGCTGCTGGTCCGCATCGCCTCCCGCCCGTCGAAGATCCAGCGGGCCTGGTTGCCGTGCACCTCGACGGCGACGCGCACGTCCCGCCCGGTGCCGGCGGCGGACGGGGCGGAGGCGGTGTTCGTCACGACCCACGCGTTGGCAGGGGTCCGCTGGGCGAATTCGAGCCCGTTGGCGGCGGTGGTGCCGCTGCGCATGGTGGCGATCCACCAGGGGGTCGCGCCACTGGCGGGAACGTCGATGCCGAGCGAGGCCCAGCGGGTGGCGGCCGAGACCGACTCGAAGCGCATTGTCGCCTCGAGGCGGAAGTCGTTCAGGTGCCGACCAAAGGTGATCTTGTTGTTCTCGCTGGAGCTGACGGAGGTTCCGTACAGTCGGCCGTTCTCGACCTTCCAGGTGCCGTCGACAGCGTGCCAACCGGCGGGCAGTGACCCGGCCGAGAAGTTCTCCGAGACGACGACGCTGCCCGGCTCGGCGGTGGCGGGCGACGAGGTCGCGACGGCGACCGCGACGGCAGCGCCGGTGAGGGCGAGAGCGGCGACGGAGGCGGCGGCCCGGGTTCGCAGGGCGCCGAGGCGCGACCCGGCGCGGCGAGGCGACGGTGATGTCTGTAGGACAGTCATGGCCGGAACGGTACGAAGCGCGCCCGAACTGATGATCAATCAGGCATGGCGGCCTCCGGAACGCCTGGTGTACCGCGCCCGATCGGGGCGTCCCGGACTGGTCAGTCCGACAGGCCGGAGCAGGCGACCCCGTCGATCGTGCACGCCTTGGGGGCGGAACCGGTCAACGATCCATTGACCCGGAACGTCACACGGACCGAGGCGTTGCCGGGCACCTGGCCGGTGTTCGGGTCCGGCACGAATGTCCACACCGCACCGTCCCGGCTGGCCTGCGCCCCCTCGACCCCGCTGACCCCCAGCGACTCCCGGGGCAGGGTGACGACAAGCGTCCACCCGGGTGCCGGGACCGAGCCGGGATTGCTGATCGTCACTGTCGCGCCGTAGCTGAGCAGGGCGTTGTCAGTGATGGCGAAGTCCGCGCCCAGGGCCGCCGGGGTGGGTTCGGCTGTCGCACCGGTCGGCGTAGATCGGGTCGACGACGCGACGGCCGGTGGCACCGAGGAGGCCGAGGCGGACGGTGAAGCGGTCACCGCCGGGCTGGTGAGCGCCGGTCGCGCCTGTGCTCGGGGAGTGGCGGACGGTGACGCGCCCACCTGCTCGACCGACGGCGGCGGGTCGAGGGTCACCGGCGTCAACTTCTCCGGCGTACGCAGCACCCCGACGATTGACACGACTGTCGCGATCAGCACCCCGAGCGCCGCGACGACGGCCACCCAGGTGGCCCGCGAGACGTCCTCCCGACCGGTGAGCACCCGCCGCGCGGCCGTGACGAGGGCCACGACCCGATCCAGCAGGATGATCGCCACGGTACGGCGTGGCTGGGGTGGTGTTGCCGGCACTGCCAGTTTCTCCTTCAGTTCGTCGCCGGGTGCGTGCCCACGATCCGTCCGGGTCGCGGGTGGCACCTGCCCGGTCACAGCCCGCGAAGCCCGACGAGTATCGCCTCGAGCAGATCCTCGGTCGGCAGCTCCGACAGCATCGGCGGTTCGTGCGTCTCGATCAGCCCGGCCGCGAGCAGGTCACCGAGCAGCACCCGGACCGTCCCCAGCGGAAGATCCAACTCGGCCCCCACCTCGGCCACCGACACTGGATGGTGACACAGCTCGACGATCCGCGCCTGTTCGGGGAAGAGCGGTGTGGGAGGCGTGACTCCCCTCCGGGCGACGACCAGGGAGATCAGGTCGAACTGGCCGCGTGCGGGCGCGGTGCGCCCCCCGGTCATCGTGTAGGGCCGGGCGACCGGGCCCGCGTCATCGTCGTACCATGCCTCGTCAGTGGTGCCGCTGGTGTGCACCAGTGTCCCCGATCGTCACCGAGGAGGCCGGGCCCAGCGTGATCGGCAGGTGCTGCTCGGCCTGCCCCACGAAGAGCGCCACCTCGTACGCCATGTCACCGACCTCGACGTCGTCACCGGCGATCCGCACGGTGAGGATGGTCCCGTTCGGGATGGTGGCGATGAACAGGAACGCTCGCGACATCTGCACCACTACCTGGCGCAGCCGACCCGCGTCACAGGTCCGGGTGGCGGCCAGCCCCAGCGCGATCAGTCCGGCGACCACGCCGGAGATCTGCTCGGCCAGCTTTGCCCCCACCCGCCGCGAGCCACCGAGCGGCAACCCGTCCGGTGAGAGCACCACGGCGAACTCCGCGCCGTGCACCCGGTCGACAAGGTCGTTCAGGGCGTCGGTCAGGCCGTCCTCGGTGACCACTGCAGACGTCATTGTTGTCTCCTTGCTGTTCTGGCAACTGGCAACTCAACAGTGTCGAGGCTGGTCCTGCCGTTTTCCGGGCCGGTCGGCCCGGGGTGGCGGACCCGCGTCGGCAGCGCGCCGTTGCCGCTGGGGTCGGTGCCGGTCTGGGCCGGTGGGTACGGGGTGTCGGGTGGTGCGTCTGCCGGTGTGCGGCCGGTGTCGGTGACCGTGATCAGCCGGGAGGGTAGGAGCACGACGGCGGCGGTCCCACCGCGCCGGCTGGGGCGCAGCGAGACGTGGGCGCCGCAGCGCTCGGCCAGAACGGCGGCGGCGTACCAGCCGGCGAGGCCCACCGGTGGGCCGTCCGGTGGCGGGTTGCCGAGCAGGTGGTTCGCCTCGACCAGCGCGGCGGCGTCCAGGCCGGGCCCGTCGTCGACGACGAGGACGGCACACCCCTGCGGTCGCTGTTCGCCGCTGACCCGGACGGTGGTCTCCGCCCCGGAGAAGGCCAGAGCGTTCTCGATCAGCTCCGCCAACAGGTGGATGACGTCAGTGACGGCCGACCCCGCGAGCGACCACGGCCAGTGCGGCGCGATCAGGACCCGGTGGTAGTCCGGCACCTCGGCGACCGCGCCGCGCGCCACGTCGAGCAGTGGCACCGGGCGTCGCCAGCGGCGGGCGGGTGTCGCGCCGGCCAGGGTGATCAGTTTCTCCACGTTGCGTCGGACCCGGGTGGTGAGGTGGTCGAGTTGGAACAGCTCGCCGGTCTCCTCGGTGGATCGTTCCCGACGTTGCATCCCGTCCAGCAGGCTGAGCTGGTCGCGCAGCAGGACCTGGTTGCGTCGGGTCAGCCCCAGGAACAGCTCCCGCTCGGCGTCGCCCCCCGGCATCGCCGGTTCCTGAGCCGGGGCCGGCGTGTCCGGCACCGGAGCCGGAAGGTCGGCATTGGTAGTGGTCAACTCGTCGGTCAGGCGTCGGACGGTGCCCGCCCAGCTCAGCAGGAGCACCAGCACGACGATGAGGCCGAGCCCCACGACGGCCCCGGTACGCGCGATGAGCACTGCGGCACCGGGGGTGGCCCGCTCGACGCTGCTGCGGGCGGTGTTCGTCACCAGTGCCTGAAGCGCGCCGAGGGCGGCGTCCGCCGCCGCCCGCCAGCCCTGGATGGTGAGACCGGCCAGGGCGTTGGCGGTGCCGGCCTGGAGCAGCAGCCGGTCCTCCAGCGCGAGCAGGGCCGCGAACTCGGGGCCGGTCGCGAGGCGCTGATGCTCGGCCTGGCCGTCGGGCGGAAGGCCGGCCGCGGCCTCGGTGCGCGCGTACCGCTGGATGCTGACCAGTGCGGTCAGCCGGCGCCGCTCGTCGACGCCGAACCGTGCGCCGGTCAGGGCCGCGCTGACCAGCGTGTCCTCCCGGGCGAGCGACTCCCGGGCGCGGGCCAGCGCGATCACCGCGCGGGTGTCGGCGGCCAACCCGCTCTCGTACGCGCCCCACTCCGGGCCGTACACCCGAAAGGCGACGTCGATGACCTCGTCGTACCCGTCGACTGCCGCGCCCTGGTCGAGTCGGCCGGTGTCCACCTGGGATCGGGTCGTGCCCAGGCCGTCCAGCCGTCGGACCAGCTCGCCGGCCCGCTCGCGCACGGTGCCGGCGCTGAGCAACCGGAGGTCGCGGCCCCTGGTGAACTCGCGGATCTCGGCGGCGGCCCGGTCGGTGCCTTCGCGGGCCCCGACCAGCGCGGGCGTCGTCTGCTCCGTCCCGGCCATCGTCTCGACGGTGATCCGGCGTTCCGTCTGAAGGCCCAGAATCAGGCGGTCGATGGGCTGGCCCAGTGTGTCCGCCAGCGCCCGGACGCGCAGTAGGTCGATGGCATCCTGGCTGGACACGTAGGCCGCGTACGACCAGAGCGTGACCAGCACGGCGGCCAGCACGGCCAGCCTGGTCCGGATCAGCCGAACCTCGTCACGGGTCATCGGGTCGCCCGCTGCGGCCACGGTTGACCGGCCGTGTCGCTGGCCCGGTCGGCGACGAGGGTGCGCAGCAGCGCCAGTAGTTCGGTGCGGTTGGCGCAGTTGAGCCGGTTGCGCATCCGCGCCACGTGGTGTTCGACGGTCTTGGCCGAGATGAAGAGCCGATCGCCGATCTCCCGGTAGGTCAATCCGGCCAGCACCAGCTCGGCGACCTCGTACTCGCGGTCGCTGAGACCATGCTGCGTCGGGCCGGCGACCCGTGCCGTGCTCGCACCGGTCGTCGGTGTCTGCTCGCTCTGCCCACCGGAGGGCCGCCCCTGCAACGCTCGGGCGCACTCCAGCAGGGTGGTCATCGCCCGTCGGTCCGCGGTGCGGATGGCGGCCTGGCCGGCGAGGCGGGCGCCGTCCCAGCACAACCCGGTGTCGTGCAGTCCTCGGGCGGCGGCCTCCACCCGGGTCGGGTCGACGACCCCCCGGAGCACCTCCACCCAGCTCTCCGCGGCGGCGGCGACCACTGCCGCGTACCGGCTGTGGCCAGCGGCGGCGAGCAACGCCGCGACGTGTTCGTCGGCGGTCGTCGGCTCGCCGGTCAGGATGGCGGCGTGCAGTCCGCTCCAGTGCAGCGGCACACTCCACAGTGGCGGGTTGTCGAGGCGGTCGAGCAGCGCACGCCCCTGGTGCAGGTACGGCTCCAGCCGGGCCAGGTCACCCAGCCGCGCGCCCGCGATGGCCAGCTCACCCAACGGCAGCAGTGTGAACAGGTCGACGGGGTGCCGCACCACGGCCTCCAGCGCCTGCCCCCAACCCCGCTTGAGCGCCCCGAGGTCGCTGTTGCGCCGGCCGACGCCCATCCGGATCGCGGCGGCGAAGAGCTGGTCGCGTGACTCCAGTGGTCGCCCGTCGAGCGTCACTGTGGCGAGCCGCTCACCGGCGGCGTGGATCTCGCCACGGACCATCAGGATCCAGGCTTGCAACAGCCGGTGGCGGCGGGCCATCAGCGGGCCACCGACACCGGCGCCCAGGGCACGGTGCAGCACCCGCTCGGCGATGTCCAGCTCACCGCAGTGCACGGCCGTCAACGCGGCGAGGGCAGCCGGGCTGTCCGGCAGCAGCGCCGCCCGGCCGTCCGGCTCCAGCAGCGCGGCGGCCTGCACGAGCGCGGACAGCGCGGCGGTCGGCGGGCCGGTCACGCTCTCCCGTACACCGTTGGCCATCAGTCGGGCGGCGCTGGCGTGCAGGGTCGGGGGTTCACCCGCCGGATCACCCGCCGGTGACTCGCTGCGGGCGGCCGGGTCACCGGTGGCCAGCCCGCCGACGATGGCGAACGCCGCCGCCGAGGCGGTGCCCGACCACCGGAACAACTCGACGCTGCGACCGACATGACCACGGTGGGCCAGGGCGGTGGCGGCGACCACTGCCGCCTCGGAGCGCTCCGGGGGAGCGGCAGTGGCCAGGAGTCGGTCCGCCAGCCGAAGCGCGTCGTCGAGGTCACCGGCGAGCGCGGCGGCGAGCGCCTGCCGCGCGTCTCGAGAGCCAGGTAGAGGTTGGCCAGGGTCTGCGCCTCGATGCCCTGCGCGGCGTCGACAAGCAGCACGGCACCCTCGCAGGCAGCCAACGAC
>NZ_JBEZGJ010000072.1:0-34027 GCF_040649965.1 Micromonospora sp. NPDC048843 | reverse complement strand
TTGTTTGTGTGTTTGTTATTTGTGAGTTTTGCATTCCGGAGGGGGCGGCCCCCGGGGCGGTTCAAACCCGGGCGGGGGGCGCCGAACGAGGAGTTACTTGGCCTTCTTGGCCTGAACCTTGGCGTACTTCTGCTGGAACTTCGCGACCCGGCCGGCGGTGTCGAGAACGCGCTGCTTACCGGTGTAGAACGGGTGGCAGGCGCTGCAGGTCTCGGCGTGGATCGCCCCGCCCTTGGCGGTGCTGCGGGTCGTGAACGTGTTGCCACAGGAGCAGCTGACCTCGGTGGTCACGTACTCCGGGTGGATGTTTGCCTTCATCGCCTCGGTCCTCTCGTTGGTGGTCGCCGGGTCGCCGTCATCGCTCGTCGCGCCGTACGCGACGGGCTCGGGCGTGAACCGGAACCGGTGGCCGATTGACCAGTGTGCCATGGGCCTGAGCCGACCCGGTAATCGGGCCACACACCTCGTCCGGCATCGTCAACACGTGCCTACCCATCCGCATTCCCGCCGCCTGGCGGGGCATTCGCGCACCCGCCGGATCGCCGCCAGGTACCCCGGCCGGGGTACCTCCGTCGAGCCGGAGGTGCGTCGATGACCCGCCTGATCGCCACCCGGGGACTGCCCGCCTCGGGCAAGACGACGTTCGCCCGTACGCTCCAGCCGTCCGTATCGCGGGTCAACCGGGACGATCTGCGCCGGATGTTGCACGGCGAACGGTTGTTCACCCAGTGGGCCGAGGCGCAGGTGACCGCCGTACAGGAGGCTCAGGTCGAGGCGCTGCTGCGGGCCAGAGCGGACGTCTGCGTGGACGACACCAATCTGCGCGCGCGGACCCTGCGGGGCTGGGCCGAGCTGGCCGCCCGCCACGGCGCGGACTTCGAGGTGCACGACTTCACCGACGTGCCGCTGGACGAGTGCCTGCGCCGCGACGCCGCCCGGCCGGCCGTCGACCAGGTCGGCGCGGACGCGATCCGCCGGCTGCACGAGCGGTACCTTCAGGGTCGGGAGCTGCCGTTGCCGGTGCCGCAGACCCGCACCGGACGCCCCGCAGTGGTGCACCCGCCGTCGGCCGACCCACCGGAGATCGTCCTGGTGGACATCGACGGCACCGTCGCGCTGGCCGTCTCCCGCAGCCCGTACGACATGACCCGGGTGGGCCAGGACCAGCCGAACACGGCGGTGATCGCGGCGGTCCGGGCGATGCACGCCGCCGGCTACGGGGTGGTCTTCTGCTCGGGGCGGGACGCCTCCGCCCGCGCGGCCACCGAGGCGTGGTTGGCCCGGCACGTACGAGTGCCCTACCTGGGCCTGCACCTGCGGGCCATCGGTGACTCCCGGAAGGACTCGATCGTCAAGCGGGAGATCTACGACCGGGAGATCCGGGACCGTTACCGGGTGGCGGGCGTCTTCGACGATCGTGTCCAGGTGGTCCAGATGTGGCGATCCCTCGGCCTCACCGTCTTCCAGGTGGCCGACGGCGACTTCTGAGGTGTCCGGACGGGCCCCGCGCGTTGGGGGCCCGTCCGGACAGTTCACCGGGTGACGGTGATGGTGGCCTCGGCACGGACGCCGTTGACCTCGACAGTCAGGCGTATCGGCGCACCGGGCCGCAGCGCCGTCAGGGTGCCGGTGGCCGGGTCGAATCGAGCGGTGTGCCACTGACGCACCCCGGCCGCCGAGCCGACGTGCACTCCCGGCGAGGCCGACCAGTCGGCGCTGACCGGTGCGGCCACCGGGACCGTACGCCCACCGGGCTGGGTCAGCGTGGCGGTGACCGCGGCGGGGGTGCCGACCGCGACGCTGGCCGGTGCGGCCACCGTGAGGCGGTCGGTGTGCGCGTGGAACTCCGCGTCCACCCAGCGCGGGCCCTCGGCGAGCGGGTCACGGCGGGCCCGGTCGGCCTCGGCCGGGGTCACCGGATCCACGCCGAACTCGGTCCAACCGGTGAAGCCGCCCTGGTCGGCAGGGGTGGATGGCGTCTTGCCCGCGTTGCCGTTGATCACGTACGGCACCCCGTCCACCCGGTCGGCGTTGAAGGTGCCGACGTGCCCGCCCACGAACAGCGCGCCCTTGCCGGTGCGGTGCTGGAAGTCGGCCAGCCACTGCTCCAGCAGCGCCGCCTCCTTGCGGTCGCCGAGCTGGCTGGCCTGCGCCGGGCTGGGGTCGCGCGGCGGGTGGTGGTGCAGGACGACCACCGAACCCACGCGTCGGTCGGTGGCAGCCGCGTCCAGCGTCTCCCGGAGCATCCGCACCTGGTCGAAGCCGCCGCCGCGCAGCGTCCCGGTGGACGAGTTCAGCGTGACGAAGCGGGTGCCGTTGTGGTCGAACACCCGGGAGGTGGCGCCGAACGCGGCAGCGAAGTTGCTGATCGGTGCGCCCATGATCTCGTGGTTGCCGGGCACGTAGTACCAGGGCAGCGCGTCGCCCAACTCCTCGTCGAGGATCCGCCGGGCCAGCGCGAAGTCGGCCGGGTAGGCGGTGTCCACGAAGTCGCCGTTGATCAGGAGGAAGTCCGGCCGGGCCGCCCGCACCTCGCGCAACGTCCGCCGGGCCTGGGCGACCAGGTCGCTGTCCGGGTCGGCGGCGACGAACTGGGCGTCGGAGAGCACCGCGAACCGCCACGGCGCGCCGTCCACGTTGCCGTCGCGGACCACCACCCGATCGGTACGCGAGGCCACCTGCGGCACGTCCACAGTCGGGGGCACCTTCGCCACCAGGTCGTCGATGATCACCTCGCTGGTGTACTGCGCCGCGGCGTTCGTCTCGGCCACGTAGAAGCGGCGTACCCGCACCGGGTACTGCACCCCGGCCGGCACCGCGAACTCCACGTATCGCCAGCCGGTCCAGGTGATCAGCGGGCCACGCAGCACGTGTTGCGTGTCCTGGGCGTCGTGCAGGTGCAGGCTGGGCCACTCCCCGGTGCCGTTGCCGTGGATCCACATCCCGAAGGCCTGCGGCTGACCGGGCACCTCGATCCAGGCGGGCGGGTCGGCGTACGCGGCCCGCGTGCCGGTGGACTGGCTGAAGTCGTACGACATTCGCAGACCGGTGCCGGTGTGCCCGGGCGCCGGCGCGACCGAACCGCTGGCGCGGGCCTGGCTGAACCGCCAGGACGCGGCGTCGTCGAAACCGGCGACCGGCACGTCGGTCAGCCCGACGGTGACCGGCAGGATAGCGCTCGTGCGTCCGACGTGAACGGTCACCAGGCCCGAGCCTGTGTCCCGCAACGCGGCGATGGACAGGTTGCCGTCCGCGGTCGGAGTGATCCGCAGCAGGTCCCGGTCGTAGTCGACTGTGAGGTCGGCCGGCTCGATGGGCGCGGTGTTGCCTTCGGCGTCGTACCCGACCACGCCGACCACGGCGTTACCGTCCCGGCCGGTCAGCCCGACCCGCGGCTCGGTGGTGCCGATCCCCGCCAGCGGGCCGAGAACTGTGAGGTCCAGCGAGCCGGTGGCCCGCCCCCGTGCGGCGGTGACCGTGCTGGCCCCCGGTGCGCCGGCGCGGAACACGCCGTCACTGTCGATGCGGCCGCGTAGCGCCGGGGTCGCCCGCCAGGTGGGGGCGCCGGCCGCCGGGCCGTACGTCTCGTCGTAGCCGGATGCGGTGAGGGTGCGGGTCAGGCCCGGGAAGACCCGGTCGGGCCGCCCACCTCGCACCGGTGAGACGCCCGGGGCGGCGGTGGGATCGCTGGCCGTCTCGACCCAGTAACCGGTGAGTCGCCCACTGCCCGTCGGCGCGTAGATGGCCAGGCCGTTGGGCACGGCCCGCTCGCTGCCGTCGGAGGGGCCGTTCTCCAACTGCACGGCGGGCGCGCCCGGCTCCCGGGCCAGCAGCGTGGACGATCCGCCACCATCCAGGTTGAGCGCGTGGTGGGCGCCCAGCTCGGCCATCATCCGGCCCATCTCGGTCTGCGTCACCCCGCGGCTGTCGACCTGGCGGCCGTCCACCGTCAGCATGATCATCTTTCGACCGTCGGCGCTGAACCCGACGGCGGTGCGGGGGGCGAGGGTCGGGTCGGCGATGTTCTGCACGACACCGTCGCGGACCAGGACGTTGCCGCCACCGACCGCCGCGTGCAGGGTGCTGCCATCGGAGGGCTTCGGCCGCCAGGCCACCGCCACCGGGTCACCGGGGCGCAGGCCGGCCAGCGCGTCCGCGCCGAGGTCACGCCCGAGCAGCACGGTGCTGCCTGCGACGATCGGGCCGCTACCGGCCACATTTCCCACCGCGGCCACCCGACCGTTGGTCACTGTGACCTCGACCACCCGGGCCGCGCCCTCCACGGCACGCTGCCGGGAGTACGTCCCCCACAGCTCGGTGAAGGCGCCGATGCCGTCGGTCTGCACCATGTTGTTGAACTGGGTCAGCGGGACCGGCCCGGTGGGCAGTGTGGCGCTGCCGTCGAAGTTCACCTCGATCACCCGACCGAGGCCGTTCGTGGTGACCGCCACCGCGTTGCGGTGACCGCTGACCCCTGACTGGATCAGCTCGCCGTCGCGGACGCCGACGCCCTGGGCGGCACCGGAGTTGTTGATGTCGAAGAAGTCGCCGTTGACAGCGGCGACCGCGTGCGACTGGTCCACAGCCTTTCGCAGCGGCTCGGCCCGGCTGACGGCGCCGGAGTTGACGTAGTCGACGGTGGAGCCGCCGGCCAGGTCGGTGGTGAGCGCGTCGGCGCGCAGCCAGCCCTCGGCGTCGTACCTGTCGAAGGACGTCAGCTGCACGCCCGGCGCGACCGGCCGGGTGGCGGTCGTGGTCTCCAGCCCGCCGGCCGGCTCCCGACCACCAGCGCCGGTGGTCGGGGCGGCGGCCAGACTGACCGAGCCGGCCGGGCGGGAGGACGCGGGCGGCGCGTCCTCGGCGATGGTGGGTGAGGCCACTGACGGTTTGGCCACGGTGGGCGGGTCGGTGGTGGGTGCGGCGGTGGCCGGCGGCGACAGGGCCAGGGCGAGCAGCGGCGTCAGCAGCAGGACGCCTGTGCGGCGGGCGGATCGTCTGCGGGTACGCATGGACGACAGTCAACCCGGCAATGAATAGAAGTTTCAATACCTGTCGACTGAACCGAAGGAAAATTCCATCAGCGCACGGCGCGGACGTCAGCTTCCGCCCGCTGTGGCTCCCGGCGACTGCGGGTGTCGGGCCCGGGAACATGACGAAGGGGCACGGCCGCGATGGCCGTGCCCCTTCGTCGTCACCCGGGGATGGTTACTCCCCCGGCGTCGACTTCGCGATCTGCATCAGGAACTCGATGTTCGTGCGGGACTGCTTGAGCCGGTCCAGCAGGAGATCCATCGCGGCCTGCGAGTCCAGCGAGTGCAGCACCTTCCGGAGCTTGTGGATGATGGCCAGCTCTTCCGGTGCGAGCAGGACCTCTTCCTTACGCGTACCGGACGGGTTGATGTCGATGGCCGGGAAGGTCCGCTTGTCGGCGATCTTCCGGTCCAGCTTCAACTCGGCGTTGCCGGTGCCCTTGAACTCCTCGAAGATGACCGTGTCCGCCATGGACCCGGTCTCCACCAGCGCCGTGGCGATGATGGTCAGCGACCCGCCGTTCTCGATGTTGCGGGCCGCGCCGAGGAAGCGCTTCGGCGGGTACAGCGCCGTGGAGTCGATACCACCCGACATGATCCGGCCGCTGGCCGGCGCCGCCAGGTTGTACGACCGACCGAGCCGGGTCACCGAGTCGAGCAGCACGACGACGTCGTGTCCAAGCTCGACGAGGCGCTTGGCCCGCTCGATGGCCAGCTCCGCCACAGTGGTGTGGTCCTGCGGCGGACGGTCGAACGTGGCCGCGATGACCTCGCCCTTGATCGACCGCTGCATGTCGGTGACCTCTTCAGGCCGCTCGTCCACCAGCACCACCATCAGGTGGCACTCCGGGTTGTTGCGGGTGATCGCGTTCGCGATCGCCTGCAGCACCATCGTCTTACCCGCCTTGGGCGGAGACTGGATGAGTGCCCGCTGGCCCTTGCCGATCGGCATGACCAGGTCGATGACCCGGGTGGTCAGGATGTGCGGCTCGGTCTCCAGCCGCAGGCGCTCCTGCGGGTAGAGCGGGGTGAGCTTGTAGAACTCCGGACGACGCCGGGCCTCCTCGGGCTCCATCCCGTTGATCGTGTCCAGCCGCATCAGCGGGTTGTACTTGTCGCGCCGCTGGTCGCCGCTGTTGCCGCCCTCGCGGGCCGCCCGCACCGCACCGGTGATCGCGTCACCACGGCGCAGGCCGTACTTCTTGATCTGGGACATCGAGACGTACACGTCGTTCGGACCGGCCAGGTAACCGGTCGTCCGCACGAAGGCGTAGTTGTCGAGCACGTCGATGATGCCGGCTACCGGGACGAGCACGTCGTCCTCGTTGACCTGCGGCTCACGCCCGCCGGTGTCGGCACCAGTCTCGGTGCGCTCGCCGCGCCCGCGCCGACGGTCCCGGAAACGGCTGCGCCGGCCGCGCCGGCCGCCACCCTCGTCGTCGTCGTCGCCGTTGTCCCGCTCGGCACGCTGACCACGGTCGTTGCGGTCGTTGCGGTCGTTGCGGTCGGGTCGGTCGGGTCGGTCGTTGCGCTCGGCCCGCTCGCCGCGGTCGGAACGCTCGCCCCGGTCGTTGCGCTCGCCCCGATCGGCACGCTCGCCCCGGTCGTTGCGCTCGCCCCGGTCGGCACGCTCGCCACGGTCGGCACGCTCGCCACGGTCGGCACGGTCGGTCCGCTCGCCACGGTCGGCACGCTCGCCACGCTCGCCACGCTCGGTCCGCTCGCCACGGTCGGTCCGGTCGGCACGCTCGGTCCGCTCGCCCCGGTCGGCACGCTCGGTCCGCTCGCGGCGGTTCTCGCCACGGTCGGCCCGCTCGCCGGCTTCCGCCTCGTCGGTACGCGTCTCGGTCGCCCGCGCCTCAGCGGGGCGGGCCTCGGTCGCCCGCGCCTCGGTCGCCCGCGCCTCAGCGGGGCGGGCCTCGGTGGTACGGGCCTCCGCCGTTGCGGTCCGGCTCCGCCGGGTGCGGCTACGGCCCTCGGTCTCGGCGGCCGGCTCGGCCGGTGCCTGCTCGGCACCGCGTCCTTCGGCTGCCGGCCGGTCGGCGGTCTCCCGCACCTCGGCGCGCACTCCCTCACGGGTCGGGGCGGCCGCGGCCGCAACCTCGGCCCGTGGTCGAGGGGTCCCGGCGGCGTTGCCGCCCTGCCGCTCGGAAATCGCGGCGATCAGCTCGCCCTTGCGCATGCGAGCCGTGCCGGAGATGCCGAGCGACGCAGCCAGGCTCTGCAGCTCTGGCAGCAGCATCGCCGACAGACCGGTGCCGCTACGCCGCCGACGGGCGGGAGCGGCTGCGGTGGCATCGCCAGCGACGTTGGAAACATCCGACGTCACGTCGGTGGTGTCGCTCAATGGATTCCTTCCCTCGATAGGCCGGGACTGCCCGGAGTCGGAGCTCAGGTGGCCGGGCGGCCTCGGTGCACCCGCCTCGCAAGGACGCGTCGCGGGAGTCTGTGACACAGCAGCCGGTCGGTATCCCGACTCACCAACGTCGGTGAGCAGGTCTCGCCGTCTGCGGCGACCTGTGGAAACTGCGGTGCGGCGTGGGCCTTTGGCAGGGGTAGACGGGCTGACCGCCGAGAGCTTCGGGGGTGCGCCGCCCCGCAGGAGATCGCGTGCTTCGCGGCTGTGCTAGGTCTAGAGCGTAATCAACTCTTCCGACCTGCGGCAACAGGGTCCCGCTCGGCGTGTCCAAGTCTACCCCGTGCGACCCGCGCGCCGCTGACGTCTATCGGTAACTGCCAGATCTCCCAGTCTGTTCCCAGTGGGAAGCCGGCTGGAGGCTGGCTGAGCGCCAGCACAGTGGGCCCCGCCCCACTGACCACAGCTGCCACATCGGCCGCTCGCAACGCGCTGACCAGGGCAGACGTGCCTGGCATCCCGGCTGCGCGGTAATCCTGATGGAGTCGGTCGACGGTGGCCGGCAGCAGCAGGGTCGGGTCCGTGGTGAGCGCGTGCACCAGCAGCGCTGCCCGCCCGGCGGTCAACGCGGCGTCACCGTGGGGCACTGTTGCCGGCAGAGCCGCCCGCGCGGTCGCCGTCAAACCGCGTTCCGCCGGGACGAAAACAGTGGGCCGCACCGCCGCGGCGACCGGCAGGGAGACCGCCCGCGCGCCGCCCGGCTCGGACCAGGCCACTGTGAAACCGCCGAGCAGGCACGGCGCCACATTGTCGGGGTGGCCCTCGATCTCGGCGGCCAGGCGCAGCGCGCCGGCGTCGTCGAGGCGGTGCTCCCCGTCGACGACCAGGGCACGGGCCAGCAGCACCCCGGCGACGATCGCGGCGGACGAGGAGCCCAGCCCACGTGCCTGGGGGATCCGGTTGACGCACTCCACGCTCAGCCCCGCGGGGTGGGCCCCGAGTACGTCGAACGCGGCGCGCATCGCACGCACCACCAGGTGCCGGTCGTCGTCGGGCAGCTCACCGGCGCCCTGCCCGGCCACTGTCACCCGGACACCACCCGAGGCGACCTCGGCGGCCACGTCGTCGTAGAGCCCGAGGGCGAGACCCAGCGCGTCGAAGCCCGGGCCCAGGTTGGCGCTGGTCGCCGGGACGCGGACCCGGACCGGCTCGGCGGTGAAGTTCGTCGGCACGCGCTCATGCTAGGGCTCGGGACCGACGAACCGGTCGCGCGCCCGCTGCCTGGGACCGCCGAGTTCAGCCGGCCGGGTTCGGGACCGGCTCGACGGCCGGATCGGTGAGCGACAGCCGGCGGGTGGCGATCCGCCAGCCGACCGCGTACACGAGGGTGATCAGACCGCAGCCGGCGAGCACCACCCGTTCGTCTACCGAGTCCACCACCAGTGCCACCGCCAGTTGACTCACCGAGATCGCCAGCGTCGCCAGCATCATGTCGGTGGCGAAGACACGGCCCCGCAGCCGGTCCGGAACTTCACCCTGAAGGGCGAAGTTCGACATCACCCAGTTGCTGCCACCCGCGAAGTGCGCCACGAAGACGAGCAGCAGCACCAGCGGAAACCATCGCACCACCGAGGTGCCCAGGTACGACAGGCCGTAGAGCGACATGGACAGCGCGAGCCCAGGCAGCAGCCAGGCCCGGTTGGTCAACACCCGGCGCATCAGGATCGGCCCCACCAACGCTCCCGCGCCGCGTACCGCGAAGAGCAGCCCGGCGCCGAGCGGGCCGACACCGTACACGCCGGCCAGCAGCGGAAACACTGTCAGCACGCCGTTGCCCAGGCCCACCGCGGACTTCACAGTGACCAGCGCGAGCACCCGGGGGCGGTGACCGATGTAGCCGAGCGCCTCGCGAACCGCCGACCAGGTCCGCTGGGCCGGTTGGTCGGCGTCCCGGGGCGCCTGCAACGGCCGGCGGATCCGCGTGGCGAGGGTCGCGGCCACCGCGAGGCCCGCCGCCGCCACCCAGAAGCAGACGTACGGTCCGGCAGCGGTGCTGAGCACGCCGCCGAGTGAGGCACCGACCACGGTCATGGTGCCCCAGGCCGAGCCGGCGACGGCGTTGCCCGCGGCGAGTTCGTGCGGCTCCAGCACGTTGGGCAGCGCGGCCTGGGCGGCCGGCGAGTAGAACGCCTTAGCGACCGCCACCACACCGATCGCGACCAGCGCCAGCCACGCCGTTCCGGCGTTCCGCACGCCGAGCAGCAGCAACACGCCCGCCAGCGCGGCCACGTTCGCTGCGATCATGATCTTCCGGCGGTCGAAGCGGTCGGCGATCGTGCCGGTGTACGGCAGCAGCAACGCCACGATGCCGGTGTCCACGGCCAACACCAGCGCGCCCCAGACGCCACTGCCGGTCAGGTGCGGCAGCAGCACCAGCAGCGGCACCATGACGAACCAGTCGGCCCCGAAGACCACCAGCTCGGCGAGGAACAGGTTGCGGAAGCTCCGATTGCCGGTCAGGACCGAGAGGGTGGACGCCACGGAGCGCGACCCTACCTGGTCGGTGTCGGACCCACACCCGCTCCCAGCAGCGCCGAGACCGTGACGAAGGTGTAGCCGCGCGACCGAAGTCCGTTGATCATGTCGGTCAGGCCCCGCAGTGCCACCAGCCGCCGACGCGCCCCCACATCGTGGCCGAGCACTATCGTTCCCGGTCGAACCGCGGCCACGATCCGTTGGGCGTGACCGGCCGGATCGTCGGGAAACTCGCGCTCCACCATCTGCAACGACCAGAGCACCAGCCGATAGTCCAACCGGGCCGCCGCGTGCAGCACCGCTCCGCCCAGGTGGCCGTACGGCGGGCGCAGGAGCGCCGGCGGCGCCCCGGTCAGGTCCCCGATCGCGTCGTGGCTGCGGCGCAGGTCGTCGTACGCCTCGGCGGCGTCCAGTTCGGCCAGGTCCCGGTGCTCCCAGCTGTGGTTTCCCACCTCGTGCCCGGCGAGCCGGTCGCGGACGACGTCGGCGTGCCGGCGGACCTGCGCCCCGACCATGAAGAAGGTGGCCGGAACCCGGTGCTGACCCAGTGTATCGAGCACCATGGGCGTCCACTGTGGTGCCGGGCCGTCGTCGAAGGTGAGGGCCACCAGGCGCTGGTTGGTCCGCCCGGACCAGACGACCTCCAGCGCGCCGGAGCCGACATCCTGCTGACCGCTACCGAGGGTGGCGCTGGCGGGGCCACCGGCCACCGGCATCCGGCGATGGGTGATCCACCACGCCTCGGACGTTCCCGCGCCGATGGCCACACCGCCCGCCACCAGCAGGCCACGGCGCAGCAGATCGCGTCGCCCCCACCCGCTCGCGCCCTCGACCATCCGCCCGCTCCGCCTCACCCACACCCCCACTCTCCTACGAGGAGTATGCAAGAAGTTACACAAAGTATGGGCTGGGCGAGTCGGAGTGTTTTCGGTCGAACAAACCTGAAACGCCCCCGGCGAAAATCCGCCGGGGGCGTTCCGAAGCGCGCTCTGACCTACTCGGTCGGCTCCGCCGGAGGCAGCGGCGAGGTACGGCTACGCGGCAGCCGCAGCACCTCGAACTGGTCAGTACCCTCCACCAACGCGGCCGACGGCGCGGGTCGCCCGGCCGGCTGCACACCCTCGGCCGCGACCGGGGCGGGCGCGCCGCTCGGCACCGCTACCTGGTTCGGCGCTGGCACCTCGTCGGTCTCCGTCGTGGTCACCGTCGACCCTCCGGAGCGCCGCCGTGCGCGCCGGGCCCGCAGCGACTCCTTGGTGTGCTCCACCATCGTGTACAGCGTCGGCACCAGGATCAGCGTGAGCAGCGTCGAGCTGAGCAGACCACCGATCACCACGACCGCCAGCGGCTGAGAGATGAAGCCGCCCTCACCGGTCAACCCGAACGCCATCGGCAGCAGCGCGAAGATGGTCGCCACCGCCGTCATCAGGATCGGGCGCAGCCGGCGACGGCCACCTTCGACCACCGCCTCCCGAACCCCCATGCCCTGCGCCCGGTACTGGTTGATCAGGTCGAGCAACACGATCGCGTTGGTCACCACGATGCCGACCAGCATCAGCACACCGATCAGCGCCGGCACACCGAGCGGCGTCCCGGTGATCAACAGCAGACCGATGGCACCGGTCGCCGCGAACGGGATGGAGATCAGCAGGATCAGCGCCTGAGTGAGGCTGCGGAACGTGGCCACCATGATCAGGAAGACGATGGCGATCGCGGCCAGCACCGCCAGGCCCAGGTCCGCGAAGGCATCCGCCTGATCCGCGCTGACACCACCGATGGTGAAGCTCGCACCCGGCACGTTGATGCCATCCAGCCGCTTCTGCAACTCCTGGCTGGTCGCGCCAAGGTTCGAGCCGGTCGCCGCGCCGGTCACCGACACGCTGCGCTCACCGTCGATCCGGGTGACCTGCTGCGGGCCCTCGCCCTGGGTGACCTGCGCGATGTCGCCCAGCTTGACCGGACCAACCGGCAGTGCCCGCAGCTCCTCCACCGTCATCGGCGGCTGCGTGCCCAACCGCAGCACCACGTTCTGCTGCTGGCCGTCGAGCGCTACCTGACCCAGCGGCGCTCCCCGGAACGCCTGCGACACGAGCTGCCCCACAGCGGCCTCGGTGAGCCCGACCCGACCAGCGGCGACCCTGTCGACCACCACGTCGACCCGCGGCACCCGCGCGGCCAGGCTGGTGGAGACGTCCTCGACGTCCGGGACCCCGGCCATCGCGGCCCGCGCCTCCTCGGCGGCCCGGGTCAGCGCCTCCGGGTCGCTGGCCTGGACGATCACCTCCAGCTGGCTGGTCGACGCCTCCTGCCCGCCACCGAAGCTGATCTCACCCACACCGGCGCCGAGCTTGTCGAACTCCTTGCGCAGCACCTCACGCATCTGCTTCGCGTCGGTGTCACCGTCGAGCGCCAGCGACCAGCTGGCGACGTTGTTGCCGCCGCCGCCCGCCCACGGGTTCTCCCCACCGCCCGCTGTCACCTGGTACGTCTCGACGCCGTCGGTGCGGGACAGCACCGTCTCGACCTGCTTGGCCGCCGCGTCGGTGGCCGCCAGGCCACTGCCGGCCGGCAGCTCCTGGCTCATGTTGAGGGTGTCCTGGCCGGAGTCGTCCAGGAAGTTGGTCTCCAACTTCTGCGCCAGACCGAAGGTGCCGAAGAGCACCAGCAGGCCGAGCCCGACGGTGATCCAACGGGTCGAACGCTTGCGGGTGGCGAACCCGATCACGGGCAGGTACGCCCGCTGCAACGGGCTGCGCAGCTCCTTCTCCTCCGCGGCGTGCCGTACCGCCTCGTCGTCCGAGGTGCCGCCACGCGGCTTGAGGAACCAGTACGCGAGGACCGGGATCACTGTCAGCGACACCAGCAGCGAGGCGAGCAGGGCCACCGTCACGGTGATCGCGAACGGCGCGAAGAGCTGGCCCACGAACCCGCCGACCAGTGCGATCGGCGCGAACACCGCCACCGTGGTGAGGGTGGACGCGGTTACCGCACCGGCGACCTCCCGGACGCCGGTGATGATCGCGTGCCGCTTCTCCTCGCCGTACTCCAGATGTCGTTTGATGTTCTCCAACACCACGATCGAGTCGTCGACCACCCGACCGACCGCGATGGTCAACGCGCCGAGGGTGAGCAGGTTGAGCGAGTAGTCACCGATCCACAGGGCGATCAGCGCCACCAGCACGGAGAGCGGGATGGAGACCGCGGTGACCACCGTCGAGCGCACCGACAGCAGGAAGACCAGGATGACGATGACCGCCATCACCAGGCCCAGCAGGCCCTCGGTGGTCAGCGACTCGATCGACTTCTCGACGAACGGCGCCTGGTCGAAGACCACCGTCAGCTCCGCGCCGGAGGCGTCCTTCAGGTCGTCGAGCCGGTCCCGGATCTCGTGCGAGATCTCCACGGCGTTGCCGTCGGGTGCCGCGGTGACCGCGATACCGAGGCTGTCCTTGCCGTTGGTCCGGGTGATCGCCGTGGCTGGGGCGAGCTGCTGCTCGACAGTCGCCACGTCACCGAGGCGAACGGGTGCCGCGGCCGGGGAGACCACGATCCCGCGCAGCTCCTCAAGGGTGGAGATCGGGGTGCCGACCTGCACCGGGAGGGTCAACGCGCCGTCGGTCACCGCGCCGGCCGGAACCGCCACGCCGTTTGTCTTCAGCGCCGCGCCGATCGCCGTCGGCTGGATCTTCGCGGCGGCCAACTTCGCCGGGTCCGGGGTGACCACCACGACGTCGTCGCGGGTGCCGGTCACCTCGACAGTGCGGACCCCCTCGATGCCCTCCAGCTCCGGCACCACAGTCGCGCGCAGCTTCTCGGCGAGCGCCCGCTCGTCCGCCGTGCCGGCCGCGGCCAGCACCACCGCCGGCAGGTCGTCGGTGCTACCCGCGATGACCTGCGGGTCGACGCCCTCCGGCAGTTGGGCGTCGATCCGGCTCAGCGCGGTCTGCATCTTGTTGACCACGTCGTCGAGGTCGGTGCCGAACTCGTACGTCACCTGGACGGTGGCCGCTCCCTCGCGGGAGGTGGAGGTGACCTGGTCCAGCCCCGGGATGCCCTGGAGGGCGTTCTCGATCGGCTCGGTCACCTGCGACTCGACGATCTCGGGGCCGGCGCCGGGGTAGGGAGCCACGATGAACGCGGCCGGGAACTCGAGCGACGGCAGCAGTTGCTGCTTCAGCGACGGCACGGCGAACACTCCGAACACCGTGGTCACCACCGCGATGAGGGCAATCAGCCCTCGGTTGGCGAGGCTGAATCTGGCGAGCAGCGACATCGGCCTGGCTCACTCCTGAACGAGAATGCGGGCGGGGATACCCGAAAGTGTGCCGGACTCGCATACCTCGGCCCCCGCCGCCCCCGGGCCGCCGCGCCGTCGCGCTACCCGCAGTCGATCACCGCCCGGACGGCGGCGCGCTCAGGCCAGGTCGAGGGCGCGCGCCGCGGCCAGCGGGTCGTTCGCGATGGTCACCGGCGCCGGCGCTGTGGAGATCGCCCATTCCGGGTCCTTCAGCCCGTGGCCGGTCACGGTGCAGACCACAGTGGAGCCGGGCGGCACCGCGCCCGCCGCGGCCTGCTGCAACAGGCCGGCCACGCTGGCCGCGCTGCCCAGCTCGACGAAGACCCCCACCTCACGGGCGAGCAGACGGTACGCGGAGAGGATCTCCCGGTCGGTCACCGACGCGATCAGGCCACCGGAGGCGTCCCGGGCATCCAACGCCTTGGTCCAGCTCGCCGGGTTGCCGATCCGGATCGCCGTGGCGATGGTGGACGGCTCCGGCACCACCTGGCCGGTCACGATCGGGGCCGCCCCGGCGGCCTGGAAGCCGTACATCTTCGGGGTGCGGGTGGTGGCACCGGCGGCCAGCTCCTCCCCGTACCCCATCCAGTACGCGGAGATGTTGCCGGCGTTGCCGACCGGCAGGCAGTGGATGTCGGGCGCGTCACCGAGCGCCTCGACGATCTCGAAGGCGGCGGTCTTCTGGCCGTGCAGCCGGTCGATGTTCACCGAGTTGACCAACGCGACCGGGTAGTCCTGGGCGAGCTTGGCGGCCGTTGCGAGGCAGTCGTCGAAGTTGCCGTTCACCTGGAGCAGCTTCGCGCCGTGCACCAGCGCCTGGGCCAGCTTGCCCAGCGCGATCTTGCCCTGCGGCACCAGCACGGCGCAGGTCAACCCGGCCCGGGCCGCGTACGCGGCGGCGGATGCACTGGTGTTGCCGGTGGAGGCGCAGATGATGGCCTTGTTGCCGGCTTCGACCGCCTTGGACACCGCGAGGGTCATCCCCCGGTCCTTGAAGGAGCCGGTCGGGTTGGCGCCCTCCACCTTGAGGTGCACGTCGCAACCGATCCGGGCGGACAGCACCGGCGCCGGCAACAGCGGGGTGTTGCCCTCGTGCAGCGTGACGACCGGCGTGGCAGCGGTGACCGGCAGCCGATCCCGGTACGCCTCGATCAGACCCCGCCACATGTCGCTCTCCTCGCCTCTACCGCTGCGCCCACCCGAATGTCAGGGCCACCTTGGACCAGCCTGCCGAAGTGGTCAATGGCACACCCCCGCGTACCCACCTGGCGGGACGCGCGGACCGTCCCGTCGATGATGCAACGACTCAGGCGTCGCCCTCGACCCGCAGCACACTCGTCACCGACCGGACGATGTCCAGACCGCGCAGCTCACCGACGGTCGCGGCGAGCGCGGCGTCCGGTGCCACATGCGTGACGATGACCAGCTCGGCGTCGCCGTCGCGGCCCGCCGGCCCGCCGGCCGAACCCTGCCGCACCGTCGCGATCGACACGTCGTGCCGGGCGAACACGCTCGCCACCGAGGCCAGCACACCCGGACGGTCGGCCACGTCGAGGCTCACGTGGTAGCGGGTCAACGCCTCACCCATCGGCCGGACCGCGAGGTCCGCGTACGCGCTCTCGCTGGCCGCGCGCACCCCGGCGAGCCGGTTGCGGGACACCGCGACCACGTCACCGAGCACCGCGCTGGCGGTGGGCGCGCCGCCGGCGCCCCGACCGTAGAACATCAACTGCCCGGCCGCGTCCGCCTCCACGAAGACCGCGTTGAACGCGTCACCGACGCTGGCCAGCGGGTGGCTGCGCGGAATCATCGCCGGATGCACCCGGACGCTGACCGTCTCCCGGCCGGTGGGGTCGACACCCCGGGCCGCGATGCAGAGCAGTTTGATGGTGCAGCCCATCGCCTGGGCGCTGGCCATGTCCGCGGCGGTCACCTCGGTGATGCCCTCGCGGTGCACGTCGGCGGCGCCGACCCGGGTGTGGAACGCCAGCGAGGCGAGGATCGCCGCCTTCGCCGCCGCGTCGAAGCCCTCCACGTCGGCGGTCGGATCGGCCTCCGCGTACCCCAGGGCGGTGGCCTCTTCGAGGGCCTCGGCGAAGCCGGCGCCGGTCGCGTCCATCGCGGAGAGGATGAAGTTGGTGGTGCCGTTGACGATGCCGGTGACCCGGTTGATCCGATCACCGTGCAGCGACTCCCGTAGCGGGCGCAGCAATGGGATCGCCCCGGCCACGGATGCCTCGTAGTAGAGGTCGCCGCCGCCCTCGGCCGCCGCCTCGTGCAGGGCCACGCCGTCCTCGGCGAGCAGCGCCTTGTTGGCGGTGACCACGCTCTTGCCGGCGCGCAGCGCCTCGACCAGCCAACTCCGGGCCGGTTCGATGCCACCGACCACCTCGATCACCACGTCCACGTCGTCGCGCTTGATCAGGCCAAGCGCGTCGGTGGTGAAGAGGTCCTCGTCGACCGGCAGGTCACCCCGGTCGCGGCCGAGCCGACGGACGGCGATGCCCGCGATCTCCAGCGGGGCGCCGATCCGCGCGGTGAGGTCGGACGACTGCTCGTGCAGCAGCCGGACCACCTCCTGGCCGACAGTGCCACAGCCGAGCAGCGCCAAGCGCACAGGTGACGTCATCCAACATCCAATGCGAGCAGGTCCTCTTCGGTTTCCCGCCGGACGATCAAGCGCGCCTGGCCGTCGCGCACAGCGACCACCGGTGGCCGGGGCACATGGTTGTAGTTGCTGGCCATGCTTCGGCAGTACGCACCGGTGCCGGGCACTGCGACAAGATCTCCGGGCTGCACGTCGGCGGGCAGGAATTCATCCTTCACCACGATGTCCCCGGACTCACAGTGCTTTCCCACCACGCGGGCGAGCAACGGCTGCGCGGTCGAGGCCCGCGAGGCCAGCGTCGCCGAGTAGGACGCGTCGTAGAGGGCGGTGCGGATGTTGTCGCTCATCCCGCCGTCGACGCTGACGTACGTCCGGAGGCCGTCGAGGTCCTTGACCGTGCCGACCTCGTAGAGGGTGAACACGGCCGGCCCGACGATGGCCCGGCCCGGCTCGATCGACAGGTGCGGCACCGCCAGGTTCTCTGCCGCGCACTCCGAATCGACGATCTTGCGGAGCCGCTTGGCCAGATCCTGCGGGGTCGCCGGGTCGTCCTGGGTGGTGTACGCGATGCCGAAGCCGCCGCCCAGGTCCAGCTCGGGCAGCTCCACACCGCGCGCGTCGCGGATCTGCGCCTGAAGGGCGAGCACCCGCCGGGCCGAGACCTCGAAGCCGCTCGCGTCGAAGATCTGCGAGCCGATGTGCGAGTGCAGCCCGCGCAGCTCCAACACGCCCTCGTCGAGGATCTTGAACGCGGCGTTGGCAGCGGCACCGCCGGCCAGCGAGAAGCCGAACTTCTGGTCCTCGTGGGCGGTCGCGATGAACTCGTGGGTGTGCGCCTCGACCCCCACTGTGACCCGGACCAGCACCCGGGGCCGGACCCCGCGCTCGCGGGCCAGCGCGGTGAGCCGGTCGATCTCGGTGAACGAGTCGACGATGATGCGGCCCACCCCGGCGTCCAGCGCCCGGCCCAGCTCGGCGACCGACTTGTTGTTGCCGTGGAAGCCGATCCGTTCCGGCGGCATTCCGGCCGACAGTGCGGTGGCCAGCTCGCCACCGGTACAGACGTCCAGGTGCAGCCCCTCCTCGGCGATCATCCGGACCACCGCCCGGCAGAGGAACGCCTTGCCCGCGTAGAACACGTCCTCGGTCGGGAAGGCCGCCCGGAAGTCGCGGCAGCGCGAGCGCAGGTCGGCCTCGTCGAGGACGTACACCGGGGTGCCGAACTCGGCCGCGATGTCGCGGACGCTCAGGCCCGCGACGGCGACCGCGCCGTCGGCGCCGCGCGTCACCGACCGCGGCCACAGCGCCGGCACGAGCTCGTTGACGTCGGCCGGGGTACGCAGCCAGGCCGGTCCCTGGTTGCTGATGTCCGCGTGCAGCGCACCAGCCTCATGAGCCCTCATGTCACATCCTCTCGGGTGCGGAGACGCCGAGCAGGTAGAGGCCGTTGGCGATCACCGTGCGGGTGGCGTTGTTGAGCCAGAGCCGAGCGCGATGCAGGTCGGTGATCTTCTCGTCGCCCAGCGGCAGCACCCGGCAGTTGTCGTAGAACCGGTGGTAGGAGGCGGCAACGCTCTCCTCCAGGTAGCGGGCCACCCGGTGCGGCTCCCGCAGCTCGGCGGCCGTCGCCACCACAGCGGGGAACTGCGCGAGCGCCTTGAGCAGCTCGTTCTCCTTCTCGTGGTCGAGCAGCTCGGGGCGGAACGCGTCGGCGTCGCCCGGAACCAGCCCCACCTCGGCGGCGTTGCGGGCCACGCCCGCCGTCCGGGCTGCCACGTACTGCACGTAGTAGACCGGGTTGTCGCGGGTCGCCCGGGTCCACAACTCGATGTCGATGTCGATCGGGGAGTCGCTGGAGTAGCGGGCCAACGCGTACCGGGAGGCGTCCACGCCGATCGCGTCGACCAGGTCCTCCAGGGTGATCACGGTGCCGGCCCGCTTGCTCATCCGCATCGGCGCACCGTCGCGCAGCAGGTTGACCAGCTGCCCGATGAGGATCTCCAGGTTGCGCTCCGGGTCGTCGCCGAAGCAGGCGGACATCGCCTTCATCCGGCCGATGTAGCCGTGGTGGTCGGCACCCAGCATGATCACGACCCGCTCGAAGCCGCGCTCGCGCTTGTCCAGGTAGTAGGCGCAGTCCGCGGCGAAGTACGTCCACTCGCCGTTGGACTTGCGCAGCACCCGGTCCTTGTCGTCGCCGAAGTCGGTGGTGCGCAGCCAGGTGGCGCCCTCGGACTCGTAGAGGTGCCCCTGCTCGCGCAGCCGGTTCAACGCCAGGTCGAGCTCACCCCGGTCGTGCAGGTCCTTCTCGTTGAAGTAGGTGTCGAACTCCACCCCGAAGTCGCGCAGCGAGGTGCGGATCTCGTCGAACATCAGCGCGACGCCCTCGACCCGGAAGACCTCCTGGGCGGCGTCGTCGTCGAGCGAGCGCACCTCCGGCCGGCGGGCCTGCACCTCGGCGGCGATCTCGGCGATGTACGCCCCGCCGTAGCCGTCCTCCGGCGCCGGCTCGCCCTTGGCGGCGGCGAGCAGCGAGCGGGCGAACCGGTCGATCTGCGAACCGGCGTCGTTGAAGTAGTACTCCGTGCCGACGTCGGCGCCGGTGGCCCGCAGCAGCCGGCTCAGCGCGTCGCCGACGGCCGCCCAGCGGACCCCGCCGATGTGCACCGGCCCGGTCGGGTTGGCCGAGACGAACTCCAGGTTGATCTTCTCGCCGGCGAGCCGGTCGCTGCGGCCGTACTCGGCGCCGGTCTCCACGATCACCCGCGCGAGCTGACCGGCCGCTGCGGCGTCGAGCCGGATGTTCAGGAAGCCCGGCCCTGCGATTTCCACCGATTTGACCCCTGGTGCCCGGCCCAGCTCGTCGGCCAGGGCCGTCGCCAGCTCCCGGGGCGGGACGCCGACCTTCTTGCTCAACTGCAGCGCGAGCGTCGAGGCGTAGTCGCCGTGCTCGGGGTTACGCGGTCGCTCCACCACAGTGCTCGCCGGCAACGCGGCGCGGTCCAGCCCACGCTGCTCGAAGACGGCGTGGGCGGCGGCAAGGACGACCGAGGCTAGTTCTGCAGGAGTCACCCAACCATGTTATCGGGGGTAGACTCGGGCATTCGGCGGCTCCCCTGCGCGTCATCCGGCCCGCCACTCCCCTGACCGACCGACTTGACGAGGCACGATGAGCATCAGCACCCCGGGTGGCCCTGAGCGCCGCCCGACCGTGGTCAGCACCGGCAAGAAGCCGGCCGCGGGCCGGCCGGCGTCCGGCGCCAAGGCCGGTTCCGGCAAGCCGACGGGCTCCCCCCGGGCCGGGGGCAAGGGCCCGCGCAAGCCGGTCACCCCGGTCAAGGTGAGCCAGGGCCGCGCGTGGGGGCCGATCGCGCTCTTCGTCGCGGTCGGCGTGCTCGCGGCCGGCATCATCGGGTACGGCGCCTGGGCGTCGTTCCAGGGCTCCAAGCCCTGGGACAAGCGGGCCGACGCCATCGAGGGCATCGTCAACATCCGCAAGACCGACAAGACGAGCCTCGACTACGAGTCGCACAAGTCGGGCCCGCTGACCTACAAGTACTCGCCGCCGGTGGGTGGCGTGCACAACGCCGCCTGGCAGAACTGCATGGGCGACGTCTACGACGCCCCGATCGCCAGCGAGCACGCGGTGCACAGCCTGGAGCACGGCGCGGTGTGGATCACCTACCGCCCGGACCTGCCCAAGGACCAGGTCGACAAGCTCGCCGGCAAGGTGCGCGGCGTCGAAAAGATGCTGATGAGCCCGTACGAGGGCCTGGACAAGCCCATCTCGCTGCAGGCCTGGGGCTACCAGCTCAAGGTCGACAACGCCGACGACTCACGGATCGACGAGTTCATCAAGGACCTGCGGGTGAACGCCTCCGTCGAGGGCCCGACGGCGCTCTGCAACACCGGCATCACCGCCACCGGCACCACGCCGCGTGAACTCCAGCAACAGCAGCAGCCCACCCAGTAAGGACGGCAATGACCGCTCCGGCAACCACCGACAGCGAGTACGACGAGATCCCGGCCGTCCCGCACGAGGGCGGCCGGGCCCCGGCGTCGCGCTACGGCGTGCTGGCGCTCGCCATCATGCTGGTGGTGGGGCTCCTCCTCGGGTACGCGGGCGGTCTGCTCACCCCGCGGCTCACCCGACCCGGTGACGCCTCCGTCGAGGCGGGCTTCGCCCGGGACATGACGACCCACCACGCGCAGGCGGTGGAGATGAGCCTGATCGCGTACCGGTCGGCGACCCTCCCCGAGGTGCGGCAGATCGCCGTCGACATCGCCACCGGGCAGCAGGGCGAGATCGGCGCGATGCAGACCTGGCTGCGCGAGTGGGGCCTCAGCCCGACCGGGTCGAACCCGCCGATGTCGTGGATGTCCGACGGGGCCGCCGTCAAGGACGGTCTGATGCCGGGCATGGCCACGCCGCAACAGATGACCGCCCTTCGCGACGCCCAGGGCATCGAGGTCGACAGACAGTTCCTGACCCTGATGTACAACCACCACCTGGGCGGCATCCACATGATCGACGCGGCGCTCGGCGCGACCGACAACGCCGAGGTGGTGCGGGTGGCGAACACCATGAAGAACACCCAGCAGACCGAGCTGAACAACCTCCGGCAGCTCCAGGCGCAGGCCAAGGGCTGACCGACCGGACTGGCGCACCCGGCCCGCGTCCCCGCCGATCCGTGGCGGTGACGCGGGCCGCTCCATGTCGACTCCAGAGCACCCGCCGGCTCGGCGCCTGCCAACCGCTGGCGCAGCCCCGGCCCCATGCCGAAGCCGTCGTGTATGACCTGAACACCCCTCTCGTCCCTTGTGGGCGTTTTGCGAGGCACAGGCGATTACGTTGCTTAGAGAGTTTTCTCCCCACATATCGTGACCAGTTGCGATTCGGGCTCGTTGCCCAAGACGTGGGGGTTGCACTCAGAGACGCACGGCGTTCGGTAACCAGTTGGTGCCGACGCCACACCATCGGTGGTGACGGGGCGGTGGCAGCCGTCCGTCGCGGACAGCGGCAGGGCGAGCCGGGATTGCTCAGCCGCGAACAGGAACTCGAGTTGATCGACATGCTGCGGGGCGTCCATCCCGACGAGTTCGGCCTGGACGAGGAGTTGTGGACGCGGCAGAGCCTCACCACGCTCATCCAGCGGCGCTTCGAGCTGCCGCTGGACACTGGCGCGGTCGGGGCGTACCTGCGGGCCTGGGGGTTGGGGCCGCGGGAACCGCGCGAGCGGGCCTGCGGGCTCTGCGTCAGCGCTGTCGAGCGTTGGGTCCGCAGCGAGTACCCGGGGATCACCCGGGCCGCTCAGGAGCACCTCGCCGAGGTCTACTGGATCGGCCGGGTCCGGCTGCGCGGCACGATGCCGGCCGCAGACGTGATCTCCGCTGTCTCGTCCCGGGGTCGGGTGCGCTTCATGATCACTACCCCGACTGTGGACCCGCCGCTCCCCCGCGACTTCGTGCTGCGGCTCAGTGGCGAGGAGCAGCGCACCGTCCACCTGATCGTGGATGGCTCCTGGCCACGCAACGAGTGGCCGCGCCGGCTCCCCCGGCGAATCGTCCTGCACCCGCTGCCAAGCTGCGGGCGGGCGGTAGCCGCCTGAGCACCGGGTGGGCCGGTCCGACACGATCGGCTCACCCGATACCGATTCGGCGTACGCAGGGGAGGTTTGCTAGTCTTCTCCAGTCGCTGAGCCCCCGTAGCTCAGGGGATAGAGCACCGCCCTCCGGAGGCGGGGGCGCAGGTTCGAATCCTGCCGGGGGCACGAAGATTGACCAGCACGAGAGGCTCCTGACCAGAAACTCGGTCAGGGGCCTTCATCGTGTTGGCGGCACACCCGCCAGAATGTCGATCATGCTGTTTCTCGGTCTGCTCCTCGCCGCGCTGGGTGGGGCCGTCATCGCGACCGTCCTCACCGTCAGTGGGTTCCGCGCAATGGTCAGGAAGAGCGAACGGTCGGGTCGCCTCCGCTCGGCGGCGCTGCTCGTCGGCGCGGGTGCCATCGCCCTGTACGCCTGGGGCCTGCTCAACCTCGGCTACGCGGTGCTGCAGGCCGAGGACGGTGGTGCCGGATCCGCTCCGGTCGGACCCTGTCGCGAGGCCGGACCACAGGTGGCGAGCCTGGTCGTCGATTACGACGTCACCTTCCTACCGCTGCGCTTCGAGTGCCGCCTCAGCGGTGGCGGCTCCTACGTCACCTCGTCCGTGCCCGGGTACGTCACCCCGGGCACGGCCGGCCTCGGTCTGGTCGCCGCCACCTGCGGAGTCCTCGCCACCACGACGGCTCGGCGCGCCCGACCCCCGATGGCGTGAACGGCGGCCGTCAGCCTCCGACGTACGTCGCCAGGTGCTCGCCGGTGAGGGTGGAGCGGGCGGCGACGAGGTCCGTGGGCGTGCCCTCGAAGACGATCCGGCCACCGTCGTGGCCTGCGCCGGGGCCGATATCGATGATCCAGTCGGCGTGCGCCATGACCGCCTGGTGGTGCTCGATGACGATCACCGACTTGCCGGAGTCGACCAGGCGGTCGAGCAGGCCGAGCAGTTGCTCGACGTCGGCCAGGTGCAGGCCGGTGGTCGGCTCGTCGAGGACGTAGACGCCGCCCTTCTCCGCCATGTGGGTGGCCAGCTTGAGCCGTTGCCGCTCACCGCCGGAGAGAGTCGTGAGCGGCTGCCCCAGGCTCAGGTAGCCGAGCCCGACGTCGGCGAGCCGGTCGAGGATGGCGTGCGCCGCCGGTGTACGCGCCTCGCCGGCGCCGAAGAACTTCTCGGCCTCCGTCACCGACATCGCGAGCACCTCGCTGATGTCGCGACCGCCGAAGCGGTATTCCAGCACCGATGCCTGGAACCGCTTGCCCTCGCAGTCCTCGCAGGGGGCAGCGACGCCCGCCATCATTCCCAGGTCGGTGTAGATGACGCCAGCGCCGTTGCAGCTCGGGCAGGCACCCTCGGAGTTGGCGCTGAACAACGCCGGCTTCACCCCGTTGGCCTTCGCGAACGCCTTGCGGATCGGGTCGAGCAACCCGGTGTACGTGGCCGGGTTGCTGCGCCGTGAGCCGCGAATCGCGCCCTGGTCGATCGAGACCACGCCCGCGCCGGCCGGGATCGAGGAGTGCACGAGCGAACTCTTGCCGGAGCCGGCGACGCCGGTCACGACGACGAGCACCCCGAGGGGTACGTCGACGTTCACGTCCCGGAGGTTGTTGGCAGTGGCGCCCCGGATCTCCAGCTTGCCGGTGGGCGTCCGCACCGTCTCCTTGAGTGCCGCCCGGTCGTCGAGGTGGCGGCCGGTGATGGTGCCGCTGGCCCGCAGACCTCCCACTGTGCCCTCGTAACAGACCGTCCCGCCCTCGGTGCCGGCGCCGGGCCCGAGGTCGACGACGTGGTCGGCGATGGCGATGGCCTCCGGCTTGTGCTCCACGACCAGCACCGTGTTGCCCTTGTCGCGCAGTTGGAGCAGCAGCTCGTTCATCCGTTGGATGTCGTGCGGGTGCAGCCCGATCGTCGGCTCGTCGAAGACGTAGGTGACGTCGGTGAGCGAGGAGCCGAGGTGGCGGATCATCTTGGTGCGCTGCGCCTCACCACCGGAGAGGGTGCCCGACGGTCGATCGAGCGACAGGTAGCCCAGCCCGATCTCCTCGAACGAGTCGAGGAGGTGTTGCAGGCCGGCCAGCAACGGGGCCACCGACGCGTCTTCGATCCCGCGCACCCAGGCCGCCAGGTCGCTGATCTGCATGGCGCACGCGTCGGCGATGTTCTTGCCCTTGATCTTCGACGACCGGGCCTCCTTGCTGAGCCGGGTGCCGGCACACTCGGGGCAGGTCGTGAAGGTCACCGCCCGCTCCACGAAGGCGCGGATGTGCGGCTGCAACGCGTCGATGTCCTTGGCGAGGAAGGACTTCTGGATCGACGGGATCAGGCCCGCGTACGTCAGGTTGATCCCATCAATCTTGATCTTGGTGGGCTCCCTGTGGAGCAGGTCGTGCAGCTCCCGCTTGGTGAACTTGGCGATCGGCTTGTCCGGGTCGAAGTAGCCGCAGCCCCGGAAAATCCGGCCGAACCAGCCCTCCATGCTGTAACCCGGGATGGTGATCGCGCCCTCGTTGAGCGAGAGGTTGTCGTCGTAGAGCGCCGACAGGTCGATGTCGGTCACCGCACCCATGCCCTCGCACCGCGGGCACATGCCGCCGAGACGGTTGAAGGTCGCCTTCTCGGTCTTCGTCTTGCCGGCGCCGCGATCGACCGTGATCGCGCCGGTCGCCTTCACCGAGGGAACATTGAAGGAGTACGCGTTGGGCGAGCCGATGTGCGGCTGCCCGAGCCGGCTGAACAGGATGCGCAGCATCGCGTTGGCGTCGGTGGCGGTGCCGACGGTGGAGCGGGAGTTGGCGCCCATCCGCTCCTGGTCCACGATGATCGCCGTGGTCAGGCCATCCAGCAGGTCGACCTCGGGCCGCGCCAACGTCGGCATGAAGCCCTGCACGAAGGCGCTGTAGGTCTCGTTGATCATCCGCTGTGACTCGGCCGCGATGGTGCCGAACACCAGCGAGCTCTTGCCGGAGCCGGAGACACCCGTGAACACCGTCAGCCGCCGCTTCGGGATCTCGACGCTGACGTCCTTGAGGTTGTTCACCCGCGCGCCCTGCACCCGGATCAGGTCATGGCTGTCGGCGACGTGCGGCGCGGACGGCTGGATGGCCGTGCTCATCGTGTCTCCATCTGTCGGGCGCGCAGGACTCAGCGCACTTCCTGGATGCGGACCATATTGCCCGCCGGGTCCCGGAAGGCACAGTCGCGCACGCCGTACGGCTGCTCGGTCGGCTCCTGGACGACCTCGGCGTCGCTGGCCTCCAGCTTGGCGAAGGTGGCGTCGAGGTCGGTGGTGGCGAGGTTGACGCCGAAGTAGCTGCCCTTGGCCATCAGCTCAAGGATGGTCTGCCGCTCGTCGTCGGTAATGCCGGGGTTGGCGGCCGGCGGGTGCAGGACGATGGCGGTGCTGGGCTGGCCGACCGGCCCGACCGTGATCCACCGCATCCCCTCGTACCCGACGTCGAGGCGGACCTCGAAGCCGAGGATGTCGCGGTAGAAGGCCAGCGAGGCCTCCGGGTCGGTATGCGGCAGGAAACTCGAGTGAATGGTGATGTCCATGCTGGTCACGCTAGTTGCGGCTCGGTGACCCGCGCTTCTCGATTCCTGACCGGTCTGGTCACCTGCTTCGCCACGCACGACGGCATTCCGGCCGTCGCCTGCGCCGCCTGCCGCCGGTAGACGCTCGGCGGCACGCCCACCAGCTCGGTGAAGCGGGTGCTGAAGGTGCCCAACGACGAACAACCGACAGCGAAACAGACGTCGGTGACGCTCAGGTCGCCACGGCGCAACAGGGCCATCGCCCGCTCGATCCGTCGGGTCATGAGGTAGCTGTACGGAGATTCGCCATAGGCGAGCCGGAACTCGCGGCTGAGGTGCCCGGCCGACATGTGCGCGCCACGGGCGAGCGCCTCGACGTCCAACGGAGACGCGTACTCCCTGTCGATCCGGTCGCGGACCCGGCGCAGCCGCGCCAGGTCGGCCAGTCGCTGGGTCGCGTCGGATTTGCTGCTCACCTGCGAAATCGTGCCACAACCCACCGACAATCCGCCGCACGCCGAGCGCGGGCTGGGGTCCGACGAGCCGGTCAGCCGGCCTCGCGGCGGGCGCGGGCCCGGCGCTTCCCCTCGTGCATGGCCTGCACCCGGGCCACCGGGATGGTCCGGCCCTCGGCGACGAGGTCGGCGGGGAGCGACTGCGGGGCCGGCATCAGCGCGGCGTCGACCGCCTGACGGAACCCGTCGCCGTCCGGCGGGTCCAGGTCGAGGATCAGGTGGGTCGGGCGGTGCAGATCCGCCACGGTGGCCAGCGTCGGGTGGTACTCCACCGCGCGCTGGTTGGCGAACCAGAGCAGGGTGCGGCGGTCGTCGCAGAGGGCGTACGAGATCTCCCGGTGCGATGCCTCCGCCCAGACCGGCGCCCGGCGGACCCAGTCCGGGGTGTAGCGGGGCAGGTTCTTCTGCATGAACGGCGGCTGGCCGGGGCGGACCCTGATCACCGACAGCGGCCGGCCCCGCAACTGCGGGAGGATCCGGTCCCGGACCGCGTCGAGGTAGTCGACCAGGTCACGCTTCGTCGCGTCGTCGCGGTCGGACAGCGGCTGGTCCAGGTTGGTCAGGGCCACGCCGTCCCGGGTCTCGTCAGCCTCGCTCACCCGACCACCCTCCCGGCCCCGCTGCCGTCGGTCAACTGGACGCGGCGCTTCGGTACGAATCGATTCCGGCACCAACCCCGGCCGGATCCGACGGATCGGTGACCGGCGACGGCCGGGCCGGGCGTCGGGGCACCGTGGTCAGCGCCACCAGCCACGCGGCGACCACCAGACCGGCGGCCACGGCGAACGCGGTCCGGTAGCCGCCGGCGAGCGCGGCGGTCTCGGCCCAGCCGGCGGCTCGCAGCCCGTCGCTGCGGGTGGCGGCCAGGGTGGCCAGCGCGGCCAGGCCGACCGCCCCGCCGACCTGTTGGGTGGTGTTTGCCAGGCCGGAGGCGAGCCCGGCGTCGGTGTCGGTCGCGCCGGCCATGGCCAGTGTGGTGACCGCCGGCAGGGTCAGGCCGCCGGCCACCCCGAAGATCAGCATCGCGGGGAGTACGTCCGCGACGTAGCCGCCGTCGGCGGGCAGCCGGGCGAGCAGGAGGAAGCCGACGGTCGCCAGGCCGAGCCCGGCCAGCAGCACGGTCCGGGCACCGAAGCGGGTGATCAGCCGACCGGCCAGGCCGAGCGAGACCACGGCGATGACGACAGGGGTGGGCAGGAAGGCCCAGCCGGTAGCGGCGGCGTCCAACCCCAGCACCAGTTGCAACTCCACGGCGAGCAGGAACTGGAATCCGAAGTACGCGCAGACCATGAGGAACTGCACGGCGTTCGCCGCCACCAGACCCGGGACGCGCAGCACCCGGGACGGCACCAGCGGAGTCGCCGCCACCCGTTGGCGCAGCGCGAACCCGCCGAGCAGCAGCGCCGCGAGGGCCACAGTGCCGAGCGTCCGAGGGCTGGTCCAGCCGTGCTCGCCAGTGCCGACGATGCCCAACACGGCAACCATCAGACCGGCGGTGGCGAGCAGCGCGCCGGGCAGGTCCAGGCCGGCGCGCAGGCCGATCCCTCGTTCGGCAGGGAGCCGGCGGAGGGCCGCGATGAGGATGGCCGCCCCGATCGGCACGTTGACCAGGAAGATCGTCCGCCACCCGGCGGCCTGGGTGAGCACCCCTCCGGCGACAGTGCCGACCGACGCACCGGCCGCACCGGTGAAGCTGAAGACGGCGATGGCACGGGCCCGCTCGGCCGCTTCGGGGTAGAGCCGAACGATCATGCCGAGGCTGACCGCCATGGCCAGCGCGCCGCCGACGCCCTGCCCGAACCGCGCGCCCACCAGCAGTGCCGGCCCGGTGGCGACCGCGCAGGCCAGCGAGGCCAGCGTGAACAACGCGACGCCGGCCAGGAAGACCCCGCGCCGGCCCAGCAGATCACCGAGCCGGCCGGCGAGCAGCAGCAACCCGCCGAACGCGACCAGGTAGGCGTTCACCACCCAGGCCAGGTCGGCGGCGCTGAAGCCCAGGTCGCGTTGGATGGCAGGCAGCGCCACCGCGACGACGGTGCCATCCAGGATGATCATCAGGCTGCCGGCGCAGAGCACCAGCAGCGCCGGCCAACGGGATGGGACGACACGCTCCACGAAACCCTCCTTGGTGCACGGTTTGTTACCGAGGTCATCGTCTGTGACCATGAACCGGAGCGGAAGGAGGCACTTTGATGTCCCAGAGGAACAGCGATGTGTCCGCGCTGGTCGAGGCCGAGCTGACCTGCGCGGCCGGGAACGTTCCGTTCACCCCGGGCCAGGCGCGGGCGTGCACCGTCCGCGAGGTGCTCGACCGGGTCGGCGGCAAGTGGAGCATCGGCATTTTGGTGGCCGCCTCACACGGGCCGGTGCGCTTCACCGAGTTGGAGCGGCACATCGAGGGGATCAGCCGCCGGATGCTCACGCTGACGCTGCGCAACCTGGAACGGGACGGCCTGCTGCACCGCACCGTCTACCCGACCGTCCCGCCCAAGGTCGAATACACGGCCACCCCGATGGCGCTGGAGCTCTACGAGTCGCTGGTCGCGCTGACCAGCTGGGCCGAGCGGCACCGCCGGGCCATCGCCGAGGCGCGGACCAGGTACGACACCCAGCACGCCGGATAAAACCCGCCGAGGTGTGGTGAACGCCACCGCTTCCATCTGACCGATCGGTCAGGGTCTGACCGATCGGTCAGGCATGCTGGTCTGCGGGAGGTGGACCGGGCATGGTCAGAGCGGTACCAGACACGCACGGCGAGATCCTCGCCGCGGCGGCGAGGCAGTTCACGGTGACCGGCTACCGGGGCACCTCCCTGCAGGACATCGCCCGGGAGGTCGGCTGTTCCAAGGCCACTGTGCTCTACCACTTTGCCAACAAGGAAGCCCTGCTCGCCGAGCTGATGGCCCCCGCGATCGAGGTGCTTCGCAGCCTCGACGACCAGCTCAACGGCCTGACCGGAGCTGCCGCGCAGGAGGTCGCCGCACAGGGCTTCGTCGATCTCGCGGTCCGGTTCCGGCAGGAGATCGCCGTACTGCGCGGCGAGTTCCCGGAACTGCTGTGCCAGCCGGCCTTCGCGCACATCCAGGAGATCTCCGACCGGCTGCGGGACGCGTTGGCCGGCCACTCCGACCGGCCGGGCGCCCGGATCGCCGCGCTGGTGCTGCTCGCCGGCATCTCCGAGGCGTGCGCCGAGTTCGCCGACATCCCCGACGACGAACTGCGCCTCGCCCTGCTCACCCTCGCCCGACGGGCCGTCGAACCCGTCGACGCACCCCTGCCCCATCCACCCACGACCGAGGACAAGGACTCCTGATGGCCACCCTGCTCTACCGGCTCGGCCGGGGCGCGTTGCGCCGGCGACGGCTCGTCGTCGCGCTCTGGCTCGTCGTACTCGTCGTCGCCGGCCTGGCCGCGGCGACCCTGCGCGGCCCGACGGCGAGCAACTTCACAATGCCCGGCACCGAGAGCCAGCGGGCGCTCGACCTGCTGGCCGACCAGTTCCCCGCGGCCAGCGGCGCCACCGGCACCATCGCGGTCAAGGCGCCCGCCGATGGTCAACTGGCCACCCCGCAGGGTCAGGCAGTGGTGCAGGAACTCGTCCAGCAGGCGTCGACACTGCCCGGCGTTGTCGGCGCGGTCAACCCGCTCCAGGTCGGCGCGGTCTCACCCAACGGGCGGTACGCGCTGGTCCAGGTGCAGTTCGCCACCGGCGGGGACGACGTCACCGACGAGCAACGCACCGCGTACGAGCAGGTTGGCGCAGCGGCCAAGGCGCAGGGTTGGCAGGTCGCCCCCGGCGGTGAGGTGCTCGGCGGCGAGCCGGAGATCGGCTCCACCGAGGCGCTCGGCGTGCTGGTCGCCGCGATCGTCCTGATCATCACGTTCGGTTCCCTTGTCGCCGCCGGCATGACGATGCTCAACGCGCTGATCGGCGTGGGCGCCGGCATGGCCGGCCTGTTCGCGCTGAGCGGCGCCGTCCAGCTCACCAGCACCGCGCCGATCCTGGCGCTGATGCTCGGTCTCGCGGTCGGCATCGACTACTCACTGTTCATCACCTCCCGGCACCGGCAGAACCTGCTCGACGGCCTGTCACCGGAGGAGGCGGTCGGACGGGCCGTGGGCACCGCCGGCTCGGCAGTGGTGTTCGCCGGCGCCACAGTCGTCATCGCCCTGGCCGGGCTCGCCGTGGTGGACATCCCGTTCCTCACCGTGATGGGTCTCGCCGCCGCCGGCACCGTCACCGTCGCCGTACTGGTCGCCATCACCCTCCAGCCGGCGCTGCTCGGCTTCGCCGGCCGTCGGGTGCTCCCCCGCCGCCTCCGCTCCGTCCCCACCGACGGCACCGCCACCGACGGCACCGCCACCGACGAGGACGACTCGGACATCACCGACCGGCCGGCCGCGACGACGACCACGACCACGACCGAGGAGCGCAACCGGTTCGGTTTCCGCTGGGCGCGACTGGTCACCAGGTTCCGTGTACCTGTCATCCTGGTCGGCCTGCTCGGCCTGGGGCTGCTCGCGCTGCCCACGCCGGACATGCGGCTGGCCCTGCCAGGCGCCGCGACGGCCGCCGTCGGCTCACCCGCCCGGGTGGCGAACGACCTGACCGTCGAGGGCTTCGGGGCGGGCTTCACCGGCCGGCTCGCGGTGGTGGTCGCCGGTGACACGCCACAGGCCACATCGGCTGCCGTACCGCAGGTCACCGCCCTGCTTCAGCGCACCGAGAACGTCCTCGCGGTGGCGCCGCCCCAGCTCAGCCCGGACGGCCGGACCGCGCTGCTCGGCGTGGTGCCGAAGACCGGCCCGACCGACGAGGCCACCGAGACCCTGGTGCACGACATCCGTGGCGCGGTGAGCGGTATCCCCGACGCGGACGTACTGCTCACCGGCGTCACCGCCATCGGCATCGACGTCTCCGAGAAGCTCTCCGACGCGCTACCGATCTACCTGCTGCTGGTGGTCGGGCTCTCGGTGCTGCTGCTGATGCTGGTGTTCCGCTCGCTGCTGGTGCCGATCAAGGCGGCGCTGGGCTTCCTGCTCACCGTCGCCGCCACGTTCGGCATCACGGTGGCCGTCTTCCAGCAGGGACACCTCGCCGACCTGGTCGGCCTGGACACGCCCGGCCCGCTGATCAGCTTCCTGCCGATCCTGCTCATCGGCATCCTGTTCGGGCTCGCCATGGACTACGAGGTGTTCCTGGTGTCCCGGATGCGGGAGGACTTCGTCCACGGCGAGACCGCCCGACAGGCCACCATCAGCGGCATGGGGCACGGCGCACGGGTGGTCACGGCCGCCGCGCTGATCATGATCTCGGTCTTCGGGGGCTTCGTCTTCCTGGAGGACCCAGTGATCAAGTCGATGGGCTTCGCGCTCGCCATCGGTGTCGCCATCGACGCGTTCGTGGTCCGGATGACCATCGTCCCGGCGGTGATGTCGCTCCTTGGCGACCGCGCCTGGTGGCTGCCCCGCTGGCTCAACCGCGCCCTGCCCAATGTGGACATCGAAGGCGAGGGCCTGCGCACCCACCTAGAAGACCGCACCCCAACCCGCGTCTAGCCCGCCCCACCCCACACCATCCTGTCGATCATGGAGTTGTGGTGCCCGTCGTGCCCCGATCAGAGGCCTTCGTCCAGCACCACAACTCCTTGATCGACGCGAGCAGGTGGCCGTCAGACGCCTGCCGGGTAGGTTTCCATCTCGCCGGGGACCGCTGGCACCGGTAGCGGGTGCAGGGCCGTGGTGTCGTCGCACCAGATGAAGGCGTCGTAGCGGTCGCCGAGCCGGGTGGGCACGTAGTTGCCCCAGGACTCGAACGACGGGTCGTAGACGACCCCGATCGCCCGGTGGTCCACGGTGTCGGTGACCCAGCCCGGCTGGTCGTCACCGCCGAAGATCAGCACCGCCCGCTCCGGCATCAGCTCGTGCAACCGCCGCTCGATCGAGCCCTCCCGAGCCGGGGGCACCACCATCGCCTCGGGCGGCGACCCCCAGCGGGGCGCGGCGATCACAGTGCCCCGGTAGCTGCCGAAGCCGACCAGTGCCACCGCGTCCTCGCCGTGCCGCTCCCGGGCCAACTGACCAATGTTGACCATCCCGTCGGCGGCCATGTCGGTGGCCCGCGCATCCCCGACGTGCGTGTTGTGCGCCCAGACGATGCCCCGGGCGTCCGGGCCGTAGCGGTCCAACAACCGGTCCAGGGTGTCCTGCATGTGGGTGTCGCGGATGTTCCACGAGTCCGGCCCGCCGGCCACCATCGCCCGGTAGTAGCGCTCGGCGCCGGCCACCACCTCCGCGTTCTGCCAGGCCGAGAAGCGGTCCGGCCCGTCGGAGAGGGCGTGTTCGCGGGTCCGGGCGAGCAACCGGACGACCTCCTCCTCGCACCGGGCGGAGACGAACCGGCTGGCCGCGCCGTACTCCTCGACCCTCTTGCCGTACGGCTCGAAACACCGGTACGCGTCCTGCGCCGCCTCCAGCGACTTCGGGTCCTCCTCGCCCAGGTAGTCGAAGATCGCCTGCATCGACTCCCAGAGGCTGTACACGTCGAGCCCGTGGAACCCGGCCCGCTGCTCCTCCGGCCGCTCCACGTTCCAGGCCCGCAACCAGCTCGCGAAGCGGGCCACCTCGGCATTGGCCCACATCCACGTCGGCCATCGCTCAAACGCCTCTAATGCGAGCTGTGGTTCGAGCGCGCCGCCCGGCGCGGCAGTCACCGACCGGTGCACCCGGTCGCAGTCTGGCCAGTCACCCTCCACAGCGACGAAGGAGAAACCGCACTCCGCGATCAACCGGCGGGTGAGCTGCTCACGCAACCGGTAGTAGTCGTAACTGCCGTGGGTGGACTCACCGATCATCACCACCCTGGCGTTGCGAACGCGCTCCAGCAACGGGTCGAAATCGCTCGGCGCGCCGAGCCGCTGAACCAGCATGCCAGCGGCTACCCGGCCGCCGCTGCGGCAAACCGTGCGCGCGTCGCGGGCCGACACGCCGGCCGCTGGGCCGTCGTGGGCCCCAACCACGCCGGTGTACGACCACCGCGAGCGGGTAGCCGGCCGACATGACCGTCACGGGGGTTCAGTTGCAGGAGTACCTGGCCGGGCTCGACTACCCGGTCTCCCGGGAGGACCTGATCCGCTGGGGTCAGGAGAACGGGGCCAGCACGGCTATGTTGCAGATGCTCCAGGCCCTACCACCCGACCAGTTCAACTCCCCCGACGAACTAAACGCCGCCCTCTCCACCCCCACCTGAACCGACCCCGCCCCGCCCCGCCCCGGCCCGCCCCGGCTTCGGTGATCAAGAGGTTTGCGTCGTGCCCTGTGGCGTGTCGTGACGCAAACTTCTTGATCAGTGTCGGAGTCGCAGAACCTCGGCCGGTCAGTCTCGGGCGTGCCGCGGCAGCGGCCAGTCGGGGTGCCCGGCGGGCAGCCGGGCCCATGCATGCTGAAGAGCCTGATGTCTGTGAGTCATCATCCAGCTTGAAGTTGTCGGCGTTGCCGACGCCCCGACCGCCGGAGACGACCACGCCGGCCTCGGTCAGCTCGGGGCGGGAGCCCTT
>NZ_JBEZGJ010000071.1:0-34056 GCF_040649965.1 Micromonospora sp. NPDC048843 | reverse complement strand
GGTGCACCAGCCGGCACAGCGGTGAGTCGTCCCAGGCCACGATGGACAGATCGCCAGCTGGTGGGCCGGGGCGCTTCGTTCGAGGTGGTGGAGGTGCCGGGAATCGAACCCGGGTCCTTCGCCGGTTTGTCAGGGCTTCTCCGAGCGCAGCTCGCTGTGCCTCTACTCGGCCCCACCGCTCACGCGAGCAAGTTGGTGTGACGGGCCCAGTCGCTGATTAATCTCGCCGCACGGACCCCGCGACCGGGTCCGATTGGCCAGCCTCCTAGCTGATGCCGGCTACTGGGACGAAGGCGTTCCCAGGCCGACAGACTTAGCTACTCGCCTCAGGCGGCGAGAGCGAAGTCAGCGCGATTTTGCTTGGCGCTTATAAGTTTCCGACGACCGATTCTCGAGACGACGTCGGCTTCCTCGGCTCGCTTCCCCTGTCGCTGCGTACGAAGTCGAAACCAGTCACCCCCTCGACAGGCCGCCGATGTGGCGGCACTGACAAGACTAACGCCTGCCGCAACAGCTTTCATCCCGAGCCCCGGGCCGGCACGCCGACCCGGACAAACAGGATGAACTAGTCGTCCATGCCCTTGCCGCGTCGACCGGACACCCGGGCGATCTCCCGGTCCGCGTCCCGCTTGGCGAGGTCCTGACGCTTGTCGTACGACTTCTTGCCCTTGGCCAGGGCGATCTCGACCTTGGCCCAGCCGTCCGAGAAGTAGATCTGCAACGGGACGATGGTGAAACCGCCCTCGCGGGTCTTGCCGAGGAGCTTGTCGATCTCGCCCCGGTTGAGCAGCAGTTTGCGGGTACGCCGGGGCTCATGGTTGGTCCAGGTGCCCTGGGTGTACTCCGGGATGTGCATCGCGTGCAGGAACAACTCGCCGTCACGTTCCTGCGCGAACGCGTCGACGAGTGACGCCCGGCCGGCCCGAAGCGACTTGACCTCGGTGCCGGTCAGCGCCATGCCCGCCTCGTACGTGTCGAAGATGGCGTAGTCGTGACGCGCCTTCTTGTTGGAGGCGACCACCTTGCGCCCCTTTTCCCGTGGCATCGGTGCCACCCCCTCTCCTGGCGTCTGCGGCCGGGCTCACCCCGGCCGGACAACCGATCATGCTACCCGAATCACAAGGACCCTCCCGCGCCGTTTATTTCCGGCTGCGGGAGGGTCCTCGGGAGACCACGGGACGACCCGTACGGCGCCTAGACCCGCAGGTAGAAGCGCAGGGTGATCCAGGCGGTACCCGCGCTGACCAGACCACCGACGCCAGCCATCAGCGGGAAGATGAACAGGATGTCGCCCCAGGTGATCGGCGAGAGCAGACCCTGCAACGCGCTCAACGACCCGTCGAAGAGCAGATACTTCGCCGCGACCAGGGCCACCAGACCGAGCAGTGAACCGATCAGGCCGGCCACCACGGCCTCCAGCACGAACGGCGCCTGGATGAACCAGTTGGACGCGCCGACCAGCTTCATGACCGCCACCTCACGCCGCTTGCTGTACGCGGCGACCTGAATGGTGTTCGCGACCAGCAGCAGGGCGGCGACCGCCATCACGATGGCGGCAGCCAGGGCGATGTTCTGGATCGAGGTGAGGATGTTGAAGATCTTGTCGAGCAGTCGACTCTGGTCGATGATCTCCTCGACGCCCGCGGTGTCCTTGTACTGGTCGTAGACGTTCTTGTACTGCTCCGGGTTGTTCAGCTTGAGCCGGAACGCCTCGGGCAGTTGGTCCGGCTTGACCGCGTTCACCAGGTCCGGCGCGTCCTGGTACATCTCCTTGAAGCGCTTGTACGCCTCGTCCTTGTTGACGTAGAGGACGTCCTTGACCAGGGGGTCGCTGTCGAGCTTGGTCTGGAGGTCGGTGCGCTCCTGCTCGGTCACCTCCTGGGTCAAGAAGATCGAGACTTCGATGTTCTTGTAGTAGAGGTCCTTCATGTCGTCGACCTGGCGGTACATGAGACCGCTGGCGCCGAGCATGGTCAGCGAGACCGCCATCGTGATGATCATCGCGATGGACATGGTCACGTTGCGCCACAGTCCGACCAGTACCTCGGACAGGACGTATTTCACGCGCATCGGGATTTCCTCCGGGTCTCCGGCATGAGGTGTTCGTCGTCAGGCTGCGCAGGGGTGGAGCGCCGGCTCACCCGTAGACGCCGCGGGCCTGGTCACGCACGATGCGACCGCTCTCAATCTCAACGACGCGGCGGCGCATCTGGTTCACGATGTTGGAGTCGTGGGTGACCATCACGACGGTCGTGCCGGTGCGATTGATCCGGTCCAGCAGGCGCATGATCTCAATCGAGGTGTCCGGGTCCAGGTTTCCGGTGGGCTCGTCCGCCAGCAGGATCAGCGGACGGTTCACGAACGCCCGGGCGACGGCGACCCGCTGCTGCTCACCACCGGAGAGCTCGTGCGGGTAGCGGTGCTCCTTGCCACCGAGCCCGACCAACTCCAGCACCTCCGGCACGACCCGGCGGGCAACCGCCTTCGTCTTGCCGATCACCTCGAGGGCGAACGCCACGTTCTCGTAGGCGGTGCGGTTGGGCAGCAGCCGGAAGTCCTGGAAGACACAGCCGATCGAACGCCGGAAGTGGGGTCGCTTCCAGGAGCGCATCGACGTGACGTCCTTGCCGTTGACGACGACGCGCCCCTTGTTGGGGGCCACCTCGTGCAGCAGCATTTTGATGATCGTGGACTTGCCGGAGCCGGATGGACCGATGAAGAAGACGAACTCGCCCTTCTCGATCGAGACGGACACGTTGTCGAGCGAAGGCCGGGACGCCTTCGGGTACGTCTTCGTCACTTGCTCAAGCTGAATCACGGGTGGTGAGTCTACGCGGTGTAACAACTGAGCCAAGCCCCACGCCCCGCCGATCCGGCACGAGTCGTCGAATCAGGCTCCTACCTGGAGATCGACGACGCGCTCCGCCCGCGCACCGTCACGCACCGTCGCCGGCGAGCTGCCGACGCTTGCGCCAACGGATGCCCGCCTCGATGAAGCTGTCCAGGTCGCCATCGAAGACCCCGCTCGGATTGCCGGTCTCCTGCTCGGTTCTGAGATCCTTCACCATCTGATACGGGTGCAGGACATAGGAGCGCATCTGGTCGCCCCACGAGCCCGCCGCGTTCTCCTTGAGCCCCTCGAGCTTGGCCTGCTCCTCCTGGCGCTTGCGCTCCAGCAGGCGGGCCTGGAGCACCCGCAACGCGGAGGCCTTGTTCTGCAACTGGGACTTCTCGTTCTGGCAGGTCACCACGATGCCGGTCGGGATGTGCGTCAGGCGCACCGCCGAGTCGGTGGTGTTGACGCTCTGCCCACCGGGCCCGGAGGAGCGGTAGACATCGACCCGGACCTCGTTCTCCGGGATGTCGATGTGGTCGGTCTGCTCGGTGACCGGCAGAACCTCGACGCCCGCGAAGCTGGTCTGCCGACGACCCTGGTTGTCGAACGGGCTGATCCGGACCAGCCGGTGCGTGCCCGACTCCACACTGAGCGTGCCGTACGCGTACGGCACCTTGACCGCGAAGGTGGCCGACTTCAGGCCCGCCTCCTCGGCGTACGAGGTCTCGTAGACCTCGGTCGGGTAGCCGTGCCGCTCCGCCCAGCGCAGGTACATCCGCAGCAGCATCTCGGCGAAGTCCGCGGCGTCCACGCCACCCGCGCCGGCCCGGATGGCGACCAGCGCCTCCCGGGAGTCGTACTCGCCGGAGAGCAGGGTGCGGACCTCCATCTCCTGGATGGCCTTGGTCAGCCCGGTGATCTCCGACTCGACCTCGGTGAGCACACCCGGGTCGGCCTCGGCCTCGGCCAGCTCCAGCAGCACCTGGGCGTCGTCGAGGCCGGAACGCAGACTGCCCAGCTTGCTGATCTCGCCGTTGACGTACGACAGCTGCGAGGTCACCTGCTGGGCCTTGGCCTGGTCGTCCCACAGGTCAGGGGCGGAGGCCTCCTGCTCCAGGCGGGCCTTGTCCTCGTGGAGACGGTCGAGGTTGAGGACGGCCTCGATGTTTCGCAGGGTCGCGTCGAGTTCCTTGAGCTGTTCGGCGTAATCGGCAGCGGTCACGACACACAAGCGTACTGTGCCGAGAGCGGAGCAGCTCGTTCCCTATGCGCGAACCCGCTGACCGTCACCCGACGGGGGCGGACTTCAACCACGACAGGGCCGCCCGGTGGTAGGCGACGGCGAACTCCAGGGCGCTGGCGTCGTACGTCTCGCCGTCCCGTTTGGCGTTCTTCACCTGCTCCCGGACCTGGGCGAGGGCCTCGGTGTGGTATTCGTTGGCCGAGGCGTACAGGCCCTTCAGCTGGCTGGCGGAGTGCAGGTTGCCGAAAGCCATCCGGAGCGCTATCGGGTTGCGGATGGTGTCCCGCCCCGGGTTCTCCGCGAGCCAGCGGGAAAACGTCCGTTTTCCGCTGGCGGTGAGTGAGTACGGCTGGCTCATCCGCGGGCCCGGCTTACCGAGCCGCACGAAACCCCGCTCAGCCAGCACCGGCAATTCGCGGTACACCTGACTGCGGGTCATCGACCAGTACGGCGCCAGACGGCGCTCAGCGGCGGCCATCAACTGACCGCCTGTCATCGGGCCCTCGTGGAGGAGGCCGAGCAGGGCCGCCGCCGTAGGGTTGACTCCGGAATCCGCCATGGCCACTACGCTGCCACTTTGCGCACCCGGCGTCCAGGATTTGCCGGTTTGCCACCCGACAGGACTTCCTAAGTGCACTGTCGGCGGCAGACTGTCCGTTGAGGACTATCGATGGATCGCCACATTCCGGGCGTCCGCCGGCGACGCCCACACGCGCCGCCGGCGGGTCGTCGCCGGTCAGCCCATGTGGGGGTAGGTGTGGTCGGTCGGCGGCACGAAGGTCTCCTTGATCGTCCGCGGGGAGACCCAGCGGACCAGGTTCAGCCAGGAGCCGGCCTTGTCGTTGGTGCCGCTCGCGCGGGCGCCACCGAAGGGCTGCTGCCCGACCACAGCGCCGGTCGGCTTGTCGTTGATGTAGAAGTTGCCGGCCGCGTACCGCATACGCTCGCCGACCGACTCGACGACCCGGCGGTCGGTGGCGAACACCGAGCCGGTCAGCGCGTACGGGGCGATCGACTCCGCCTGCGCGACGACCTCGTCGAAGCGGGCGTCGTCGAACACGTGCACGCCCAGGATCGGCCCGAAGTACTCGGTGGTGAAGGTCTCGTGGGCGGCGTCGCCGCACTCGAAGAGCGTCGGTCGCACGAAGTAGCCGACCGAGTCGTCGGCGGTGCCACCGGCCAGCACCCGGCAGCTGTCGTCGCCGGCGATCAGCTCCAGCGCGGCGGTGTGCCGGGCGAACGCCTTGTCGTCGATCACCGCGCCGCCGAAGTTGCCGAAGTCGGCCACGTCACCGTAGGTCAGCGAGTCGGCGGTGGCGGCCAGCCGGTCCCGCAGCCCACCCTCCCAGATCGAGCGCGGCACGTACGCCCGCGAGGCCGCCGAGCACTTCTGGCCCTGGTACTCGTACGCGCCACGGATCAGCGCGGTATGCAGCGCGTCCACGTCGGCGCTGGTGTGCGCGACGACGAAGTCCTTGCCACCGGTCTCGCCGACCAGGCGCGGGTAGCCCCGGTAACGGGAGATGTTGTCGCCCACTGTCCGCCACAACTGCTGGAAGACCTTTGTCGAACCGGTGAAGTGGATGCCGGCCAGGTCAGGGTCGGCGAGCACGACATCGGAGACCTCCTCGCCCCGGCCGGTGACCATGTTGATCACGCCCGGCGGCAGGCCGGCGGCCTCGAACAGCCGCATGGTGAAGTGCGCGGCGAACTGCTGGGTCGGGCCCGGCTTCCAGACCACGGTGTTGCCCAGCAGGGCCGGCGCCGACGGCAGGTTGCCGGCGATGGCGGTGAAGTTGAACGGGGTGACCGCGTAGACGAAGCCCTCCAGCGGGCGGTGGTCGAAGCGGTTCCAGACGCCGGGCGAGGACGCCGGCTGCTCCTCGAGCAGGCGACGCGCGAAGTGCACGTTGAACCGCAGGAAGTCGATGAACTCGCACGCCGCGTCGATCTCCGCCTGGATCGCGGTCTTCGACTGGCCGAGCATGGTGGCGGCGTTGAGCGTGTCCCGCCAGGGACCGGCGAGCAGCTCGGCGGCGCGCAGGAAGATCGCGGCGCGCTCCTCGAAGGGCAGCGCCCGCCACATCGGCGCGGCGTCCTTGGCCGCCCTGGTCGCGGCACGCGCGTCGTCGTGGGTGGCGTGCGCGGTCACCCCCAGCACGTGGGCGTGCTTGTGCGGCTGCACCACGTTGATCGGGTCACCGCCGGCCATCCGCTGCTCACCGCCGATGGTCATCGGCAGGTCGATGCGCTCGGCGGCGAGCTCGGTCAGCCGCCGCTGGAGCCGGTCCCGGTCGGGGCTGCCCGGCTCGTAGTTGCGAACCGGCTCGTTGCGCGGCTCGGGAACGGAGAACACGGCATCCATCAAGGCTCCTGGCGATCTCGACAGCAGTGGCGAAACCGGACCCGCGGGCACCGACCGGATGGCCGGACACCGGACGCCGCACGGGAGGCCGAGCAGCGGCGGGACCTCCCCTGATTCTCCCACGACGGGCCGCGCGACCCACTTCCGCCACCGCCCTGCGCCAAGGACCGCCCCACCCCTTCCCTCCTTACCGACCGGCCTCGATCCGTCCCGCCGTCCCGGGGCGGCAGGCAGCCCAGCGGACCCGCGTACCCTGAATGGTCGGTGACCTGCCGCCTCGAAGGGGAGACGATGACCAAGCAGCCCGGCCGCGTCCCGGCCGCTGAGTCGGACGAGCCGGCTGTCGACCCGGCCAGCGCCGGCAGTCGGCCGCTGCCCGCCCCCGGCGCCGCAGTCCTGGCGCTACTGGCGCTCGGTTGGCTGGCCGCCATGCTCTGGTCCACCCGGGAGGCAATCACCTCGGCGGCGGCCGGGGTCACCGCGATCAGCCTCTCCGCGTTCGCTCTGCCCGGCGTGATCTCGGCCGCACTGGTGGCCGGGGCGGCCGTCGCACTCGCCGCTGGCAACCTGCTGGCCCGCCGGTACGGCGACTGGGCCACCCTGCGCTTCGCCGGGGCGATCGGCGGCGGAATGCTGGTCGGGCTCGCTGCCGCGGTGGCCATCAACCTCACCTACTTCGACACGTCCACCACCAACGTGATCGCCGGCACCACGGCGGCCGCGGCGATCATCGGAGGCGCGCTGGCCGCCGCGCGGACCGCCCCGGCGATCGGTGCCGTGGTCACCGCCGCGCTGGGCACGCTGATCTTCGTTGTCGCGTTCAGCCGCGCCAGGGACCCACTGTTCGACCTCTTCGGCTCCGGCGACAGCCAGGAATCGTTGATCAACGCAGCCAAGTGGGTGTCCCGTACCGAGTCGCTCGTCGCCGGGCTGCTCGCCGGGCTCCTGGCCTTCGGCTACCTGACCTGGGCACGGCGTCGAGCCGTCCGCCGCGATCCCGAGGCCTCGGCACTGCGCTGGCCGGCCTACCTGCTCGCCGGCGCCGGGCCGGGGCTTCTCCTGCTGCTCGCCGAAGTGATCATCAGGGTTGGTGGCCGGTCGCTGCTCGACCTCGCCAGCGCGCTCAGTGAGGCGGACGCTGTGGCGCAGACCTCACTGGGCACCTCGCGGGTGGACAACGGCATCTGGGTGCTCTTCGTGGGGGCGCTGACCGCGCTCATCGCGTTCGGCCGCACGCTCAGCCCGGCCCACAGCGACGACGACGAACCGGCCCACGTCCCGAATCCCGCCGCCGACCAGGTCGACCCGGCGGACGACAAGCCGGGCTACGCGAAGGCGTTCGACGCGGACCCGGCCGAGACGTTCGAGGGCGACGCGGCCGAGACGCCCGACGCGGACCCGGCGAAGGCGGACCCGGCTCGCTGACGCCCCACCGGAGCCGGGGTTCGCCTCCGGCTGCCGCCGGTGGGTGTGCCCGGCTCAGTCGGTCGCGCTCAGCAGCTGGTCCAGCTCCGTCACGTCGTACCACTCAAGCTCGTGGTCCTCGGCGCCGTCGACTGTGAACTGGGCATCCGGGTCACCAGCCGCCGCCTCGGCCACCACGTCGGCCGCCGCGCCGACCTCCTCGGCCGCGTCGGTGCCGTCCACGTGGATGGCCGCGACGGCACCCACCGGCACGGCGTCGGTCAACGTCACAGTGCTGGAGCCCAGCTCACCGTCGCCACGCCCGATCGCCGCCGACGGCAGGTCGACCGAGATGACGACGCGACGGCGGGGAGCGGTCGGATCGGCCCGGAGCAGGTGCAGGGCGTCCTGGGCAGCCCGGGTGAAGGCGACGTACTCCAACTCCTCCTCGTCACCCTCGGCGTACCACTCGCGCAGCGCCGGAGTCACTGCGTGCGCCTGGTCGGCGGACAGCCCCTCCGCACGCAGCCGGGCCAGCATCGGTACGGTCGCCGGCACGTACACCCGGACAAGCTCGTCGGTCACCGGTCGTCTCCCCGCGTCGTCCTCCACCGGCGGCCGCCGGCACGGGCGCAGATCATGCCGCACGCCGTGACCGTCATACACCCCGCCTCCGGCCGGAGGAAGTTCCCAACCGGTGTGTCCCGTGCGGTTGGTCCGCGACCGACCCGGTCCGGTGCTGGGCGGCGGGGGCTGTCGGTGGCAAACTGAGCCAAACGACATCAACCCCGGGAGTTTCTGTGGAGCCGAGGTTCCTGCTGCTCTCCGACGTGGCCGCCGAGCTCAACGTGTCGGACTCGCAGGTCTACCACATGGTGCGCAGCGGCGAACTGCCGGCGATCAAGATCGGCGGACGCGGCCAGTGGCGCGTCGAGCGCACTCGGCTGGAGGAGTACATAGCGCGTAAGTACGACGAGACGGCAGATTGGGTGCAGAGCAACCCGCTGGTCGACCGCGACCCCGAGTAGCGGACGCCCGGCCCGCTCTCCCGGCCTGGCCTGCGCCACTCAGCCAGCCCCGCCCGATCTGGTCCGCCCACCCCGGCCCGCCCGACCAGGCCCATCGGTCCTCGCGGGGCATGATCCACTCGGCTTTGCAGAAGTCGGGGTGTTGGGGCCGCTGGGACCGCGCGACATCAAGAAACCCGAGTGGATCACGCGCCTTGTCGGGCGGAGGCCACCACGAGGCCATTGACCGAGACCGTTCCGTCGCCCAGAATCGAGCCTGTCGGAGGTAAACGAAGGTAAACGCAAGATCAAAGGGGGCCATGATGAGCGGAGCGCGACCCGGTCCTTCACGACCACCCGTGCGGCTGCGCCCCGTCCCACCCTTCGACCCGCCGTACGTCGACGAGACCGACGGGTCGTACTGGCCGGCGCCGACCGACGGCCAACTCGCCCTCGACCTGTTCGCCTCCACCCGGCCCAGCCCGGTCCTCCCGCCGGAGCGGCGAGCAGCGCTGCGCCCGGTGCCCAGCCGGTCCACCAGCACCCACCCGGTCGCGTCGTTGCCGCCGTCGACCGCACCGGAAACCACCCGGGCAGCGCACCGCTTCGTCGGCACCTGCCTGGAGGTGGTCAACGGCTACCGCTCGCCGGCCCAGGTGCGAGCACTGCTCGACCCGGCCCGAGCGGGCGACCTGCTGACCGAACTCGGCCGCGCATCCGGCCGGGCCGGGGCATCCCGCCGCCGTAGCGGCCGACCACTGGTCCGGCTGCAACGCCTACGCGTCTGTGCGCCCCGGGAGGCCACGGTGGAGGCGGCAGCCGTCCTCACCGGCGCGGGCGGCCGAAGTTGGGCGATGGCCCTGCGCCTCGAACATCGCCGGGGCCGCTGGCTCTGCGTTGCCCTGCACGTGCTCTGACCCCACCTGCCCCGGTCGCCGGCGAGGCTGAGAAGACACCGACGGGCCCCGGCCTGGTCGGCCGGGACCCGTCGGTCAGACGCTGTCGGTGCAGGTGCTGTTTGTCAGTTGCCACCGTTGGGCGCGCCGTGGCAGCGCTTGTACTTGCGGCCCGAGCCACACGGGCACGGCGCGTTGCGGGACGGGCCGTTGCTCGCCTCCGCCTGGTTCGGTGCCGGCCGACGGGCGGCGGCCGACGGAACTGCCGGGCCACGCAGCCCGGATGCCGGCCGCTGCGGAGCGGACGGCGCACTCTGCCCCGGTGCCGCAGGAGCACCCGGAGCCGGTCGGCCCACACCGAGCGCCGGAGCCTGCTGCTCGGCCTGCTCCACGGCGACAGCACCCGGGCTGGCCTCACCGTCGATGGTGGGGGCGGAGTATTGCAGGCCCTGCCGCCGCGGTGCCTGGTTGAGGCCCTTGGCCCGGATCTCCACCGGCTTGTCGAGCAGGGTGACCTCGTCGGCCCCCTCCTCCGGCTCCGGTTCGGTCACCTGGACGTCGACGTTGTAGAGGAAACCGACGGTCTCCTCCTTGATGCCGTCCATCATGGTGGCGAACATGTCGAAGCCCTCGCGCTGGTATTCCACCACCGGGTCGCGCTGGGCGTACGCCCGGAGGTTGATGCCCTCCTGGAGGTAGTCCATCTCGTAGAGGTGCTCGCGCCACTTGCGGTCGATGACCTGGAGCAGCACCATCCGCTCGAGCTGGCGCACCCCCTCGGTGCCGAGCTGCTCCTCACGCCTGTCGTACGCGGCGTTGGCGTCGTCCTTGAGGCGGGCGACCAGGAAGTCGGCGTCCATGCCGGCCCGGGAGCCACCGGCCTCCTCTTCCAACTCCTCGATCGTCACGCCGACCGGGTAGAGCTGCTTGAGGCTGGACCAGAGCTGCTCAAGGTCCCAGTCTTCGCCGTAGCCGTCGGAGGTGGCGCCCCGCACGTACGCCTCGACGGTGTCGTCGATCATGTTGCGGACCTGGTCGGAGAGGTCTTCACCGTTGAGCACACGGAGCCGCTCGGCGTAGACGACCTGGCGCTGCTTGTTGAGCACCTCGTCGTACTTGAGCACGTTCTTGCGGATCTCGGCGTTCTGGCCCTCGATCTGGGCCTGGGCGCTCTTGATCTGCCGGGTGACCATCTTCGACTCGATGGGCACGTCCTCCGGGATGTTGAAGCGCTCCATCACCGCCTCGACCGCTCCGGCCCGGAAGCGCCGCATCAGCTCGTCCTGAAGGGACAGGTAGAAGCGGGACTCGCCCGGGTCGCCCTGCCGGCCGGCGCGACCACGCAGCTGGTTGTCGATCCGCCGGGACTCGTGCCGCTCGGTGCCCAGCACGTAGAGGCCGCCGGCGGCCGAGACCTCTTCCGCCTCGGCGTCGCAGGCCTGCTTCCAGGTGGGAAGGACCTCCTCCATCGCCTTGGCGTACTCTTCCTCGTTCTCCAGCGGGTCGAGGCCGCGCTGGCGCAGCTCGTTCGCGGCGAGGAACTCGGCGTTGCCACCGAGCAGGATGTCGGTGCCGCGGCCGGCCATGTTGGTCGCCACGGTGACTGCGCCCTTACGCCCGGCCTGGGCGACGATCTCGGCCTCCCGGGCGTGGAACTTGGCGTTCAGCACGTTGTGCGGGATGCCACGGCGGCGCAGCAACTGGGAGAGGATCTCGGAGTTTTCCACCGAGACGGTGCCGACCAGCACCGGCTGACCCATCTGGTGCCGCTCGGCGATGTCCTCGATGACGGCGTTGAACTTGGCCTTCTCCGTCTTGTAGATGACGTCGGGCCGGTCCTCGCGAACCATCGGGCGGTGGGTCGGGATGGTCACGACGCCGACCTTGTAGACCTTGTTGAACTCGCTCGCCTCGGTCTGCGCCGTACCGGTCATCCCGGACAGCTTCTCGTAGAGGCGGAAGTAGTTCTGGAGGGTGATGGTGGCCAGGGTCTGGTTCTCCTGCTTGATCTCCACCCCCTCCTTGGCCTCGATCGCCTGGTGCATGCCCTCGTTGTAGCGACGGCCGTGCAGGATGCGACCGGTGAACTCGTCGACGATCAGGACCTCACCGTCGCTGACGATGTAGTCCTTGTCGCGCTTGTAGAGCTCCTTGGCCTTGATGGCGTTGTTGAGGTAGCCGACCAGAGGCGTGTTCACCGACTCGTACAGGTTGTCGATGCCGAGCCGGTCCTCGACCTTGGCGACACCCCGCTCGGTCACCGCGATGGTGCGCTTGGAGTGGTCGACCTCGTAGTCGCCCTCGCCGTCGGTGCCGGGCTGGAGCCGGGCCACCACACCGGCGAACTCGCCGTACCAGCGGGCGGAGTGCTCGGCCGGGCCGGAGATGATCAGCGGGGTGCGGGCCTCGTCGATCAGGATGGAGTCGACCTCGTCGACCACCGCGAAGTTGTGCCCACGCTGCACCAGCTCTTCCTTCGACCACGCCATGTTGTCGCGCAGGTAGTCGAAGCCGAACTCGTTGTTGGTGCCGTAGGTGATGTCGCACTCGTAGGCGGCCTTGTGCTCAGTGGCCGGCCGGTTGGGCAGCACCACGCCGACGGTCAGCCCGAGGAACTCGTGCACCCGGCCCATCCACGCCGCGTCACGCTGGGCGAGGTAGTCGTTGACCGTGATCACGTGGACGCCCTTGCCGGAGAGCGCGTTGAGGTAGACAGCCATGACCGAGGTCAGCGTCTTACCCTCACCGGTCTTCATCTCGGCGATGTTGCCGAAGTGCAGCGCCGCGCCGCCCATCACCTGGACGTCGTACGGGCGCTGGCCGAGCACCCTGGCGGCCGCCTCGCGGGCCACCGCGAACGCCTCCGGCAGCAGGTCGTCGAGGGTCTCACCCTCGTCGAGCCGCTCCCGGAACTGTTCGGTCATGCCGGCCAGTTCCTCGTCGGTGAGGTTGACGTAGTCGTCCTCGATTGAGCTGACGGCGGCGGCGATGGCCTTGAGCCGTCGCACCATGCGGCCCTCGCCCGCGTTAAGGACCTTTTCCAGAATCGACACGGATCAACGCTCCCCTAGACAGTCTCGAACCATCGTAGGCGCTCCATCGGCCCGATGGTCACTGGTGGCGGTGCTCGACCCCGCCGAACCCGACATAACTCGCGTCCGGCACACGCTCCAAACGTTATCCGGTTACGCCGTCGGCGAACGCTACGGCAGGATGCACGAGTGGAACCCGTGGAGATCATCGAGGACGGCGTGCTGCTGCGGCCCTGGCGGGAGGCGGACGCCGAGGCCGTGCACCGAGCCTGCCAGGACCGGGACATTCAGCGTTGGACCACCGTACCGCGCCCGTACCGGCCGGAACACGCCCACGGATTTGTCACCGAGATGAGCCGGAAGGCCTGGGCCGAGGGCACCGGGGCACCGTTCGCGGTCTGCGATCCGAACACCGGGGAGCTGCTGGGTTCCAGCGGGCTCATCTCGATCCACAAGGACGGCACCGGTGAGATCGGCTACTGGACGGCTCCCTGGGCGCGTGGTCGGGGCGTGATGGTCCGGGCCACCCGGGCGGTGGCCCGCTGGTCGTTCGACACCATCGGGCTTCGCCGGCTCATCTGGCAGGCCGAGGTGGGCAACCACGCCTCCCGGCTGGTGGCCCTCCGGGCCGGTTTCCGGATCGAAGGCCGGTTGCGGCTGGCCAACCCGGCGCTGCCCGGCAGCACGGACGGCTGGATCGGCTCACTGCTGCCCGGCGAGGTACCGGCCGCCGGGTCGACCGGTCCGGCCGGTCCGGGCACCCTCGCCGCCCGGCGGGCCGCCGTCTTCGGCCGCCCACAGCCCGTTCTGTTCGCCGAGACCGGGGACGGCGAGCTGCGGCTGCGGCCCATGGAGGAGAAGGATCTGGACGCCGTGGTGCACACCTCCCAGGACCCGGAAACCATCCGCTGGACGACAGTGCCGGACCCGTACGAGCGCGCCGACGCGCAGGGCTACCAGGCTTACGGCCGGGACGCCTGGGCTCGGGGGGACGCCGCCTGCTTCGTGATCGCCGACCCCGACGACCGGTACGCGGGCACGCTCGACCTGCGGCTCTCCCCCGCCGACCCGCTGGTGGCCGACGTCGGCTTCGTGACCGCGCCGACGGCCCGGGGGCGGGGTTATCTGCCAGCCGCGCTGGTCGCGCTCAGCGCCTGGGGCTTCAGCACGTTGGGCCTGGCGCGGATCGAGTGGAAGGCGAACGTGGGCAACACCGCCTCCCGCCGGGCGGCGGAGAAGGCGGGCTTCCTGGTCGAGGGGATCGCCCGGGGCGGCGTGCAGCACCGGGGCGAGCGGGTGGACGTGTGGGTCGGGGCGCTTCTCGCGAAGGATCTGGGATGAGTCTGCGGCCGGTCGTCGAGGCGCACGGGGTGCGGCTGCGCCCGTTTCGCGCTGAGGACAACGCCGACGTGGTGGACGGCTGCGCGGACCCGCTGACTCAACGGTTCGTGTCGAACCTGCCGACGCCGTACACCGCTACCGACGCCCGCTGGTGGATCGACGTCGGCGCGCCGGCGGCCTGGACCGGCGGCGGCACGGCGTACGCCGTCGCGGACCCCGCTACCGACCGGCTGCTCGGCGCTGTGGGGTTGAACAACCCGGTGCCCGCCCGGGGTCAGCTGGAGATCGGTTACTGGATGCGACCGGCGGCGCGTGGTCGCGGGCTGGCCGCCGCGGCGACCCGCGCGCTGAGCGAGCACGCGTTCGCCGCCGGGGCAGCCCGACTGGAGTTGCTCACCGATCCGGAGAACGGCCCGAGCCAGCGGGTCGCGCTGGCCGCCGGCTTCCGCTACGAGGGTCTGCGCCGGTCGGCCGGTGCGTCCCGCGACGCGGGTCGGCACGACCTGCTGGCCTGGGTACGCGTCGTCGGTGATCCGCCCGGCCCGGTCGCCCGCCTGCTGCCCGACCTGCCCGGCGGGGTGCTCACCGACGAGGTGGTGGCGTTGCGCCCACTCGGGCCGGACGACGCGGCGCTGATCTACCGACTGCACAGCCGACCCGAGGTGGTGGCGAACCAGGCGCCGCCGGTGCCGCCGACCCGTGAGGCGATGGAGCGGCGTTGTCGTCTCGCGCAGAGCGGCTGGCTGACCGGCGAGATCGCCCGGCTGATGATCACGGACGTGGCCAGCGGCGAACCGGTGGGCAGTTGCGGCTTGTCGTACACCGATGTGGCCGCCGGCGAGGCGTCGGTCGGCTACGCGTTGCTGCCGGACTGGCGCGGCCGGGGGTACGCGACGCGGGCGGTCAGGTTGCTCGCGGGCTGGGCGTTCGGAGCGGCCGGTGTCGCCCGGCTGTCGGCCGGCACGGTGCCGGACAACACCGCGTCGCACCGGGTGCTGGAGCGGGTCGGTTTCCGGCGCGAGGCCCTTCAGCGCGGCCGGCTGCCCGGGTTGGCCGGCGCCCGCCTGGACGACCTGACCTTCGCATTGCTCCCCGCCGACCTCCGCTGACGGACCATGGAGTTGTGGTGGGCGTTCCCCACCACAACTCCATGATCGACGCGGATCGGCTACCTGTCAGTGGCGAGGGAGATGATGCCGTAGTCGTACGCGTGGCGCCGGTAGACGACGCTCGGGCGGCCGGACTCCTTGTCCTGGAAAAGGTAGAAGTCGTGGCCGACCAACTCCATCTCGAACAACGCGTCGTCGATGGTCATCGGCTCGGCCGGGTGCACCTTCTCCCGGGCGATGTGCCACGGCTGGTCGTCCTGCTCCTCTTCGACCCGCTCCGCGACAGCGGTGCCGGCGCGGGCGCCATCGCTCGGCGCGCTCAGCGCGCTGGGCACCAGGTCCGCGACCGGCAGGCCCGCTGTGGCCTCGGCGACGGAGATCGGCGCGTGCCGACCCCGGTGTACGCGGCGGCGGTCGGCAGCGCGGCGCAGCCGGGTGTCGAGCTTCGCGATGGCCGCGTCGAGCGCGCTGTAGAAGTCGTTAGTGCAGGCTTCGGCCCGAATCACCGGACCTCGGGAAACGCAGGTGATCTCCACCCGCTGGCAGTGGTCGGCTTGGCGCGGATTGCGCTCGTGAAACAGCTCGACATCAACGCGAATAAGTTTGTGGTCGTAGCGTTCGATCTTCGCGAGTTTCTCGGCTACGTGTACCCGGTAATGGTCCGGCACTTCGACGTTTCGGCCCTTGACCACGATGTCCACGTGACCTCCCTTGTTCGGACGGTCTTCGATCCGGTTACCCGGCCGCGCGCCGTGGGGAGACCCGCTGGCGTCGACCGGTTGGTACGGCTACGCCTCCTCTCACCGCCAGGGGTGGTTGGAACGACCTCCTACCCCCGACAGCGAAACGCTAACTCTTGTTTGCCCGGCAGTCACCCCATGTTGCCGAGACGGCCCAGGATTTTTCGCAGCTCATACACCAACGGGTGAAACGGAAACACAATCGGTTACGACTGGTGTCTTTTCTCGGTCGCCGCGAGCACCGCCGCGACACTCGGTGCCCATCCTGTCGCGGTCAGCACCCGGCTCGCGGCGGCGAGGGTAACGCCGGTGGTGACAATGTCGTCGAGCAGCACCACGACCGGCGACGCACCCGCGGCACGACCCCGGACCGGCCCGGTCGAACGGGGCTGGAAGGCCGCCTCGGCCGCCGCCGCGCGCCCGGCGCTGTCCAGGGTGAGCGAGTCGGGCCGGGGCGACGCCCGCAGCGGACGGTGCACCCGCACCGCCCAACCGCTCCGGTTGAGCCGGGCCGCGCAGTGCCGGGCCAGCCGGTCGAGATGGTCTCCGTAGCGGGACCGGGCCGCCGCCGCGGTGTCCGGGACCGGAACCAGCGCCAGCGGACGGGCCCCACCGACGGCCGCCCCGACGACCTCGGCGAGCAGCGCGCCGAGCGGGCGAGCCAGCCCGTGTCGACCGTGTTCCTTGTACGCCAGCAGGGCCTCGCGCAGCGGACCCTCGTACGGGCCGAGGGCGACGCAGGGCGGCAGACCCGGCGGGGCGGGGGTGGGGCGGACCGTCCGTGGCCGCAATGCACCGAGCGCCGCGACACAGCCTGGGCAGACCCCGTGCCGCAGGCCGGGGCGGCGCTCCCGACAACCAGCGCAGTCGGCGGGCAGCACCAGGTCGGCGAGGTCCGCCCAGAGCCCGCTCACAGTGTCAGTAGAGGAAGAACGGTGCCGACGGGTTGCTCGGCCGGACACCGGTCGGCACCGGGGCGATGTCGCGTACCCGGCCGGGCTCGATCCGTTCGAACGGGCTGCTGCGGTAGGCCACCCCGTTCGCCTCGTACATGTACGCCCCGCTGGGCGCCCGCACACCGCGGTTGGTCGGGTACGCGGTCAGGTGGGTGACCTTGGCGCCGAGGTCGGTCCGCAACGGCGTCTCCAGGGCGCCGTCGACACTGATCTCGTAGATCGCCGGCTGGCCGACCGACCCCGCCACCACCAGCTGGTCCTCCCTGCCCCAGTCGACAGCCGTCGGGTTGGTCAGCGAGGTGACCAACTCTCGGGGCGGGCCGAGGGAGGCCCCGCCGCCGTCGAGGTTGACAGCGGCGACGTAGAGACGGCCGCCGGCGATCAGCGCCACCCGCTGGCCGTCCAACGCGGCGGCCACAGCGGTGACCGCGGCGGAGGGCAGGTTGAGCGGCACCGGATACATCCGGGCCGCCTCGTCGAACCGGTAGAGCTGCCCGTCGGCCACCACCAGGCCGCGGCTGGGGCGGTTGTCGACGGTACGCAGCCAGACCGGTCGGCCGATCGAGGAGTATTCGGTGGCGCTGCGGCTGACGACGGGGACCGGGTCGGCACCTGTGCCCACTGCGAGTCGGTACCGGTTCTTGCCGTCGGCGACCACCATCGCGGCGAGGATCCGGCGGTCCTTGGCCAGCCCGAGGCTGGCGGAGACGACGTTACGGTTGGCCTCGGGTGTCAACGGCACAGTGCCGCTGGGCTCGCCGTCGAAGTCGAGTGGGTGGATCACGCCGTCGTACACGCCGAACCGCTGCGGGCTGGCGGCGTACGGGTAGAGCTCCCGGGAGTCTCGTCGCTCGCTCAGGTCCACCACTGGCTGCGCGTTGTTGCGGATCTTCAACTCCAGCTGACCGGGGAGGTCACCCAACGACCAGGCGATCTGCGTGATCAGCTGGTCGATCCCGCTCTGGTCGTCACCGGACATGTCCAGGTTGACCTCCCACCGGCCGTTGCCGCCGGTGGCGTTGTTGATCAGCTCGGTGCGGTCCGGCAGCCCGACGACTCCCGGCCGCAACCAGTCGGAGGGGCCGCCGACCAGCCACTTCACCACCTCGTTGACCTGCCGCTCGACCGGCACCGCCTGCGGCCGGTAGCGCTGGTCGGGCACCAGGCGGCTCCGGTCCGAACTCCAGAAGTAGATCGTCTCGTCCTGGTAATACTCCCTGAGTGCGGTGTCGCTGAGCAGCAGCACGTTGGGCGGGTTGATGATGTAGAGGCCGGCCCGGTCATCGTTGACGCCGCCGTTGAAGGACGCGCTGCGCAGGCCGAACTCGTACTCCGTCTCGGTCGCCACCGGTGGAGCCAGGGTGCCGTTGGTCCGCAGCACCCCGACCTGCTGCACGGTGATCTTCACGGTCGTGGTCGAGTCGCTGTTGAGGGTGTAGACCGCCTCGCGCAGCCGAACCACGTTCAGCGCGACCTCGCTGCCCTTCTTGTCCTGTAGGCGGGTCTTGTCCTCCGGGGCGATGAACGCCTTGACCCGCTCGTACGCCCGATCCGGCTCGCCGGCGGCGGCGGACAGGAAGTTGCGGACGAACGTCTCGTTGACGCTGCCGCTGGCCGTCCGCGTCGGTGGTTCGCTGCCCCGACTGATCACACCGGCCCCGGTCGCGGCGCCGCCCTTGCCGTCCACCCGCACGTCGGATGCCGCCGGGATGCCGCAGCCGGCGCCCAGCAGCACCATCACGCCGAGGGTCCCGAGCAGAGTCGGCCGTCTCACGAGCGCACCTCCGTCCGCTGTCCGTCTCCGGCCGGAGCCGGGCCGATCGCCAGTGCCCCGCCGGTGCCGGGACCGATGGCCAGTGGCCCACCGTCGCGGGGGCCGCCGAACGGCAGGGCGGCGTCGGCCGGCACCAGCCGCAGCGGTGAGGTGGTCAGCCGATCGCCCGCACGGGCCGGCAGGGTGAGCCGGAACTGCGCGCCCTGCCCGGGAGCACCCCACGCCTCCAGCCAACCGCCGTGCAGCCGGGCGTCCTCCAGGCTGATCGACAGGCCCAGCCCGGTGCCCCCGGTCTGCCGCGCCCGGGACGGGTCCGCCCGCCAGAACCGGTTGAACACCAGCTTCTCCTCGCCCACCTTCAGCCCCACACCGTGGTCGCGGACGGTGATCGCCACGGCGGTCTCGTCGATGCCGAGGGTGATCAGCACCGGGCGCGCCTCACCGTGCTCGACGGCGTTGCCGACCAGGTTGCGCAACACCCGCTCGACCCGGCGCGGGTCGACCTCGGCGATCACCGGCGTGCCCGGCAGGTCGAGTTCGATCGGTACGCCCACCCGCTCGGCCAGGCCAGCCAGCCGGTCGACCACCCGGTGCACCACGGGGACCAGGTCGGTCGGCTCGGAGTCCAGCATGGCGAAGCCCGCGTCGAACCGGCTGATCTCCAGCAGGTCGGTGAGCAGCTCCTCGAATCGGTCCAACTCGGCCTGGAGCAGCTCGGCGCTGCGGGCGACCGCCGGGTCGAACTCGTCGCGCTCGGCGAAGATCAGGTCGGCGGCCATCCGGACCGTGGTCAGCGGGGTACGCAGCTCGTGGGAGACGTCCGAGGTGAAGCGGCGCTGCAACCGGGACATCTCTTCCAGGCGCAGGATCTGCCGTTGCAGGTTGGTGGCCATCTGGTTGAACGACGCGGCGAGCAGAGCCAGGTCGTCCTCGCCATTGACCACCATCCGCTGGTCGAGCAGGCCGGCGGAGAGCCGCTGGGCGGTTCGTGCGGCGACCCGGACCGGGTTGACCACCAGCCGGGTGACCAGCGCCGCGAGCAACCCGAGCAGGATCACCAGCGCGACCCCGGTGGCCACCACTGTCGCGCGGGCGTCGCCGGCGGTGACGTCCTGCCGACCCAGCGGGACCAGGTAGTAGAGCTCGATCTGGCCGAAGCGGGTGGGCACCGGCGAGCCGTAGACCAGGTATTTGGTGGTCCCGCCGGTGAGTCGCCCGGTGCGGATCTGACTGGCCACCTTGCCGTCGGCGATCGCGGCCCGAAGCTCGGGGCTGATCAGCGACTGCACGTTCGCCGACGGGGAGGTGCGCGTCTGGATGTCGTTGGGATAGTCGTCGGCGGTGATCGCCACCACCACCCCGCTGGTCTGCTGGGGGTCGCCGCCGGCCAGGTAGTTGACAGTGCCGTCGATGGTCTCCTGGAGCTGCGCCTCCTGCGGCTGCCCGTAGAAGGAGACCTGCTTGGCCGCGTAGCTGGCACCGCTGGTCACCCGCTGCCGGACGTCGCTGCGAGCGCTGTCGAGCAGGATGGTGGTGATCTTGTCAGCGATCAGGAACGCGAACCCGCCGACCAGCAGACTGGACGCGACAAGGGTGATGGTCACGACCCGGACCTGGAGCGAGCGACGCCAGGTCTGGTGTGCCCGACCCACAGCACGAGCGACCCGACCGCTCACCGCACGCCAGAGCTCCCCGCCGGCGCTGGGCCGGCGGGCAGCCGTACTCGGGGAGGGTGGGGGCGGCGTGGTCGACACAGTGCGACCAGGCTATCCGGTCCCTGCCTTGTAACCCACGCCCCGCACGGTGAGGATGATTTCCGGTCGCTCCGGGTCCGGCTCGATCTTGGCTCGCAACCGCTGGACGTGCACGTTGACCAGACGGGTGTCGGCAGCGTGCCGGTAGCCCCAGACCTGTTCGAGCAACACCTCGCGGGTGAAGACCTGACGCGGCTTGCGGGCGAGCGCGACCAGCAGGTCGAACTCGAGCGGCGTCAGCTTCACCTCCTCGTCGTTGCGGCTCACCGTGTGCGCGGGCACGTCGATGGTGATCTGGTTGTCCGGCGGCCCGATGGTGAGCATCTCCGGGGCCACGTCCTCGCCTCGGCGCAGTCGGGCCCGCATCCGGGCCACCAGCTCCTTGGGCTTGAACGGCTTGACCACGTAGTCGTCGGCGCCGGACTCCAGGCCGAGCACGACGTCCACGGTGTCGCTCTTGGCGGTCAGCATGACGATGGGCACGCCGGACTCCGCCCGGATCGACCGGGCCACGTCGATACCACTCATACCGGGAAGCATCAGGTCGAGCAGCACGATATCGGGACGGCTGTCGCGAAAGGCGGCCAACGCCCGCTCGCCGTCCGCCACAAAAGAGGGCAGGAAACCCTCACTGCGCAGCACGATGCCGAGCATCTCGGCGAGCGCGGGGTCATCGTCGACCACCAGTACGCGGGCTCTCATGGGATTAATATTGCATCCTCATTCAGTTCGGTGGGACCGGCGTCCGCCGGTAACGCTTCGCGCCGCCGTCAAAACGGTGCTCGCGGTCCGCGGCGGCGGCGCCACGGCTGCGGTGCGTGGCGCGCGGACGGGCCGTCGCCAGGCTGCCACCATGATCCCCCTTCGGCGCCGCCTGGCGCCACCGCAGGCCGGGCCGATTCGGTTGTCGCCATCCGGACGACTGTCAGCCGAACAGCCCACGCCCCCAGTGATCCCCGCCGTCGCGTACCCCGGGAGGACAGGCGAACACCCCGCTGGAGACGTGTCGCAGGTACTCGTTCATCACGTCGTGCCGCGCCAACTGGGTCTGGATCGGCACGAACTGACGGCGTGGATCGCGCTGGTAGGCGATGAAGAAGAGGCCCGCGTCGAGTCGGCCGAGGCCGTCCGATCCGTCGACGAAGTTGTAACCCCGGCGCAGCAGCTGGGCGCCGCCGTTCCGGCTCGGGTGGGCCAGCGTGACATGGGCGTGCTCGGCGATCACCGGCTTCCCGTCCGCGCCACGGGCGGCGAAGTCGGGCTCGTCGAACTCGTCGCTGCGACCCAGCGGCGCGCCGCTGCCCTTGGTCCGGCCGACGATCTCCTCCTGCTCGGCGAGGGAGGTCCGGTCCCAGGTCTCCACGAGCATCCGGATCTTGCGGGTCACCAGGTACGAGCCTCCGGCCATCCAGTCCGGCCCGTCGCCCGGCTGCACCCACAACTGGTCGCGCAGCAGCTCGGTGTCCTCGGCCTTGAGGTTGGCAGTGCCGTCCTTGAACCCGAAGAGGTTGCGCGCGGTGGCCTGCTCCCGAGAGGTCGACGAGGTGCGGCCGAAGCCGAGCTGCGACCAGCGGACGCTCACCACGCCCATGCCGAGCCGGGCCAGGTTGCGGATCGCGTGCACCGCCACCTGCGGGTCGTTGGCGCAGGCCTGGACGCAGAGGTCGCCGCCGGAGAGCTGCGGCTGCAACGCGTCACCGGGGAACTTCGGCAGCTCGGCGAGGGCGGCGGGCCGGCGGTCGGCGAGGCCGAAGCGGTCCCGCCCGTCGGCGTCGCGGAACAGCGTCGGCCCGAACCCGATGGTGAGGGTGAGCTGCGAGGGAGGCAGGCCGAGCGCTTCGCCGGTGTCGTCCGGTGGGGCCTCCGGCATCCCACCGACCGCACCCAGCACCCCGGCGTCGCGCCCCGCGGTCATCCGGGCTGCGGCGGCCGTCCACTCCTGGAGCAGTTCGACGAGTCGGGCCCGGTCCTTGGTGATCACGTCGAAGGCCACGAAGTGCAGCCGGTCCTGCGCCGGGGTGACGATGCCGGCCTGGTGCTCTCCGTGGAACGTCACCGCCCCGGCCGGGTGGTCACTCGCCGCGGCCGGACCATGGGAGCCGTTCAGCAGCGCCCCCGCACCGGCCGCCACTCCGGCGACCCCCGCCACTCCGGCGCCGGCCAGGGTGATCGCCCGGCGCCGGGTGAACCTGCTCCCGCTCATCGACTCGACTCTCTCTGCCAGGTGGTCACTTCGCGACGGCCGCGGCGACCTTGCTGATCGGCTCGGCGAGCGCGTTGATCCCGTCGGAGAGCTCCTTGAGCTCGGCCTTGCTCAGCGCGGTGTGCAGCTTCCACCCGTCGCCGTCGCGGTGCTTGCCGAGCAGCCCCTCGACGTTGGTGAACTCGGTGTCCAGCTGGGTGACCAGCTCCGGCGAGCGCTGCTGCAACGCGGGACGCAGGGCGGACACGGCGGCCTTGGAACCTTCGAGGTTGGCGGCGAAGTCCCACAGGTCGGTGTGCGAGTAGCGGTCCTCCTCGCCGGTGATCTTGCCGCTGGCCACCTCGTCGAGCAGTTCCTTGGCACCGTTGGCGAGCTGGAGCGGGGAGAGCTTCTCGGCGTTCGCCTTGGCCACGATCTCCTTGACGTCGACCAGCAGGCGGTCGGCGATCGGGCCGTCCTTGCTGATGTCGCCGGACTGCCAGAGGTCCTTCTCGATCCGGTGGAAGCCGGTGAACTCCATCCCCTCCTCGATGACCTCCTCGCGGCCGTCGATCTTGGGGTCGAGGTCGCCGAAGATCTCGGCGACCGGCTCGATCCGCTCCCAGTAGGTGCGGGCGACCGGGTAGAGCGCCTTGGACTTCGCCACGTCGCCTGCCTTGACCGTGCCGACGAACTCCTCGGTCTTGTCCAACAGCGCGGCGGTCTGGCTCTTGACGTAGCGCTGGTAGTTGTCGGTGGCGTCACCCAGCGCGGCGTCAGCGGTGAGCGGCTGCGCCGACCCGCTGACCTTGAGCGCGCCCCGGATGCCCTTGCCACTCATCCCCGGCTTGCAGGCCGTCTGGTAGGTGCCGGCCGGCAACTCCACGTGCAGCTCGCGGCTCAGCCCGGGGGCGATGTTCTCCACCTCGCCCATCACCCGGTCGCCGTCGGCGTACACGTAGAACTCGGTCACCTTCGCGCCCGAGTTGGTGATCTTGAAGGTGGCGGTGCCGGCGCCCAGGTCGGTCGAGCCGACCTCGCAGGCGGTGTCGCTGGCCTTGACCACGATCGGCCCGCCGGACGCGGCCGAGTCACCCTTGTCGGAGTCGGAGCAGGCGGCCACACCGGCCGTAGCCAGCACGCCGGCGGCGGCCAGCGCGAAGAACTGGGTGGTACGCATCTGGACTGTCTCTCCTCGTTGGTCAGGCACGCTGCGGCGAGGACGCCGCCTCGGCCTCGGCCTCGGTGCCGGTGTCGGCCCCGCGCTCGCTGACGGTGGTGGTGGTCGCGGTGGGCGCCGGCTTGCGCCGGGCCGGTCGCAGGAAGAGCAGGAGCACCGGTACGGCGTACGCGACCCAGGCGATCGTCTCCAGCACCGTGGGCGCGGGAGTCACGTTGAACATGCCGGCGAGCAGGGCCGCGTACCAGGTGCTCGGGTCGAGCGCGCCGGTGATGTCGAAGGCCAGGTCGTTCAGACCGGGCAGGACGCCGGCCTCCTGGAAGTCGTGCACGCCGTACTTGAGGATGCCGGCGGCGACCAGGATCAGCAGCGCGCCGGTCCAGGTGAAGAACTTGCTGAGGTTGATCCGCAGGGCGCTGGCGTAGAGCAGCACGCCGAGGACCACGGCGGTGACGATCCCGCCGATCAACGCGAGCAGCGGGCCGCTGTCGCCGGCCGCGCCCTGGGCGGCCGAGTAGAAGATCAGCGCGGTCTCCAGGCCCTCGCGGATCACCGCGAGGAAGGCCATGCCGGCGACGGCGAGGGACCCGACGGCCAGCGCCTCGGTCAGCTTGCCCCGCAGTTCGCCGGCGATGGTCCGGGCGGCCCGGCGCATCCAGAAGATCATCCAGGTCACGAAGACCACGGCGGCGACCGAGGTGATCGCCTCGAACAACTCCCGGTCGTCGTAGCTCGCCAGCAGCGAGGTGGACGTGTACTCGATCAGCCAGCCGAAGAGCACCGACAGTGCCACGGCCAGGCCGACGCCCGCCCAGACCTGCGGCAGCCGGTCCCGGCGCTGCGACTTCACCAGGAAGGCGACGAGGATGCTGACCACGAGTGTGGCTTCCAGCCCTTCCCGCAGACCGATCAGGTAGGTGGCGAACATCCGGGCTCCGAATAGGTTAGGCACGCCTTAGCTGACTTAGGGCAGGCATACCTTCCTCCCTGCTCAGGGCCCTCGTCAAGTCGTTCACGACAAGCTCACTGGGCCCAAGACGAGAACCGACGACCGCCCGGCAGCCGGCCTGGCGCCGGCCGACTGTGGAAGGATCCCCGCCGTGAGGGGATTCCTGCCGTGGTTGGCGGTGCTGGCCGTGGTGCTGCTGCTCAGCGCGCTACGCCTGCGGGCGCTGGCCACCGTCGTGTCGGTCGGCTGGCTGATCTGGTGCGTCTGGACGTGGTTCCGGCCCACCCGGCGCGGCCCCCGTTCGGGCTGAACCGGCGGCGGCCAGACGCTGAACCCGTCCAGCCGGGGGCGGAGACGACGAACCGGGCCGGCTGCGAACAGCCGACCCGGTCCGGAGATGTCGATCAGTAGCGGTAGTGATCCGGCTTGAACGGACCCTCAGTGGAGACGCCAAGGTAGGCGGCCTGCTCCTTGGTCAGCGTGCTCAGCTTGGCGCCGAGCGCGCCGAGGTGCAGCCGGGCCACCTTCTCGTCCAGGTGCTTGGGCAGCACGTAGACGCCGATCGGGTACTCCTCGGTCTTGGTGAAGAGCTCGATCTGGGCGATCGTCTGGTTGGCGAACGAGTTCGACATGACGAAGCTCGGGTGCCCGGTCGCGTTGCCCAGGTTCAGCAGGCGGCCCTCGGAGAGCACGATGATGGCGTGCCCGTCGGCGAAGCGCCACAGGTCGACCTGCGGCTTGATGTTGATCCGCTCGACGTCGGACCGCTTGGCCAGCCCGGCCATGTCGATCTCGTTGTCGAAGTGGCCGATGTTGCCGACGATGGCCTGGTGCTTCATCCGGGCCATGTGCTCGTTGGTGATGACGTCGAAGCAGCCGGTGGCGGTGATGAAGATGTCGGCCTGCTCGACAACGTCGTCCAGGGTGGCGACCTGGTAGCCGTCCATCGCGGCCTGCAACGCGCAGATCGGGTCGACCTCGGTCACCACGACCCGGGCGCCCTGGCCGCGCAGCGACTCGGCGCAGCCCTTGCCCACGTCGCCGTAGCCCATGACGACCGCCATCTTGCCGCCGATCAGCACGTCGGTGGCGCGGTTGATGCCGTCGATGAGCGAGTGCCGGCAGCCGTACTTGTTGTCGAACTTGCTCTTGGTCACCGAGTCGTTGACGTTGATGGCCGGGAAGAGCAGGGTGCCGGCCCGGTGCATCTCGTAGAGCCGGTGCACGCCGGTGGTGGTCTCCTCCGTCACGCCCTTGATGCCGGCGGAGATCCGGGTCCAGCGCTGGCCGTCCTCGCCGAGCGAGCGGTGCAGCAGCTCGAGGATGACCGCGTACTCCTCGGAGTCGGCGGACTCGACCGGCGGGACCGCCCCGGCCCGCTCGAACTCGGTGCCCTTGTGCACGAGCAGTGTGGCGTCGCCGCCGTCGTCGAGGATCATGTTGGGGCCCTGCCCGTCCGGCCAGGCGAGCACCTGCTCGGTGCACCACCAGTACTCCGGCAGGGTCTCGCCCTTCCAGGCGTACACCGGAACCCCGGCCGGAGCCTCGGGGGTGCCGTCCGGGCCGACGACGATCGCCGCGGCGGCGTGGTCCTGGGTGGAGAAGATGTTGCAGGACGCCCAGCGCACCTGCGCGCCGAGCGCGACCAACGTCTCGATAAGTACGGCGGTCTGGATGGTCATGTGCAGGGAGCCGGTGATCCGCGCGCCGGCGAGCGGCTGCGCCTCGGCGAACTCGCGACGGATCGCCATCAGGCCGGGCATCTCGTGCTCGGCGAGCTGGATCTCTTTACGCCCGAACTCGGCGAGCGACAGATCCGCCACCTTGAAGTCGCCGTCGGCGAGCGTGCTCGGCCGGGCCTCGGACGGCGTGCCGCTGGCGGACGCCGGGAGGGTGCTGGTCATGAAAGCTCCTGTCGAACGATGTCTGCGCCGACCCTCCACCTTACGCGCGTCGGCGACGGGCATCAGGCACGGTCCGCGGACAGCGCACGGGGCGGTCGGTGATGGACGGACCTTCCCGCCCACGTCCCGCCCGCCCCGTGCATCCCCCCGGTTTGGTTCCCCCGCACGTTCTCGGACCGTCGTCGCGATAACGCTGCGTACTCATAGAGTCACACTCAGGCACGGCGACGTCAAGCTATTCCGGGAAAGTCGGACTTGCGTCTTTCGCCCGAGCCGAAGTCAGCGCAGCCCGGACGTCGCCACGAAAGCCACACCGGCGCCGTCGATCCGCAGCGGCGCTCCCAACGCCGTACCGATCGCCGCCTCGCCGGAGGCCAGCGTCAGCGCGCCGGCACCGTCGTCGACGGTGATCGAACCGCCGGCGCAGAGCACCACCCGAGGGCCGGGCAGCGGCAGCGTCACCGAGGGCACCGCCGCGTCGACCCGCACCCGGTGCAGCGCGAAATCGTCCACCGGCACGGGCCACCAGTCCACTCCCGGCCCGAGCGGCTGCGCGGCCCGCACCGGATCGTCGAGCACCTCGAAGCGCAGCACCCGCAACAACTCGTCGATGTCCACCCGCTTCGGGGTCAGGCCGCCGCGTAGCACGTTGTCGCTGGCCGCCATGATCTCCACGCCGCAGCCGCTCAGGTAGGCGTGCAGATTGCCGGCGGGCATCCAGATCGCCTCCCCCGCCTCCAGCCGCAGGTGGTGCAACAGCAGCGCGACAAGCGCACCCGGATCCCCCGGGTACGCCTTGGCCAGCCGGCGGGTCAGCTCCGCGTCCGGGCCGTCGGTCGGCGCCGCCACCACAGCGGCCAGTAGGTCGTGACGCCTGGCGACCGGCCAGCCCAGCAGCGTCCGCACCGCCGTCCGCAACCCCGCCGGCCCGGCCCGCAACGCGGCGACAACAGGCGCCAACGCCGGTACGCCGAACGCGGCGAGCGCCTCGGCCGACTCCGCCGGATCCCGGAAACCGCACAGCGCCTCGAACGGGGTGAGCGCGACCAGCAACTCCGGCTTGTGGTGCGGGTCGGAGTAGTTGCGCTGCCCCTCGGGGCGCCCCACCTCCGCCGCATAGCCGGCCTGCGCCTGCTCGGCGTCCGGGTGGGCCTGCAGGCTCAGCGGAGCGTCGGCCGCGAGCACCTTGAGCAGGAACGGCAGCCGGCTGCCGAACCGCTCGGACACCCGCTGGCCGAGCCACTGCCCTGGCTCGTCCCGCACCAGGTCACAGAGGCTCACCCGCAGACCGGCACGATCCACGTGGGCCGGAGCGCCCGGGTGGGCCCCCAACCACAGCTCCGCCTCCGGGCCCGCGCTCGGCACCGATCGCCCCTGAAGGACGGCGATGGCCGAACGCGAGCCCCAGGCGTAGTCCCGGATCGGCCCGTACAGTGGCTCCACCTGTCAGCCCCCGGGCCGCCCGGCCGGGTCGCCCGACGTGTCCTGCGGCTGCGGAACTGCGGTGTCGGCCGCGGCACCGGTGCCGGCCTCTGCGGCGGCGGCGCTGTAGACGTCCGGCTCCAGGTAGATCACCCGGGCGATCGGCACCGCGGCGCGGATCCGCGCCTCGACGGCGTTGATGCCACGGGCCAGGTCGTGGGCGCTCTCCCACTCCGGAACGGCGATCTTGGCGGCCACCATGAGCTCTTCCGGGCCCAGGTAGAGCGTCTTCATGTGGATGATCCGCTCCACCTCGGGGCCGTCGGTGACGGCCCGCTCGATGGCGGCCAACTCGGACGCCTCGGCGCCCTCACCGAGCAGCAGGCTCTTCGTCTCGATGGCCAGCACGACGGCGATGACGACAAGCAGGATGCCGATCATCGCGGTGCCGGCGGCGTCCCACTCGCCGTTGCCGGTGATCAACGTCATGGTGACGCCGAACAGGGCGAACACCAGACCGACAAGCGCGCCGAAGTCCTCCAGGAGCACCACCGGCAGCTCCGGTGCCTTGGCGCGACGGATGAAACGCACCCAGGACTGGTTGCCCCGGACGTGGTTGGACTCCTTGATGGCGGTCCGGAACGAGAACGACTCCATGACGATCGCCGCCACCAGCACGACGACCGGCACCCAGTGCCACTCGGTGATCCCGTGCGGGTCGTGCCACTTGTGGTACGCCTCATACAGGGCGAACAAACCACCGATGCTGAACAGCACGATGGACACGATGAACGCGTAGATGTAGCGCTCCCGGCCGTACCCGAACGGGTGTTCCGGGGTGGCCGCCCGCTTGGCACGCTTGCCGCCGAGCAGCAACAGCGCCTGGTTGCCGGAGTCGGCAACCGAGTGGACCGACTCAGCCAACATCGACGAGGAGCTGGTCAGCAGGAACGCGACGAACTTGGTGATGGCGATGCCGACGTTGGCCAGCAGAGCGGCGACAATCGCCTTCGTCCCACCGTTGGCGCTCATGCCACCGCTCCGCTTCGCCGTACGAAGCCGACCGGTCCGCGCATGACGCGCCGCCCATTGCGTTCGTTCACTGGTTCGACAGCTCCTTCATCTCGGTGATGGCCGGCACGGCCATCGGGTCCAACCCGTGGGCCAGGGCAAGGTAGATCGAGGCGAAATCCGGGACCGCGATCAGCGAGGCCAGCCGCTCCAGGGCGGAGCCGCCCTCGGCGGTCACCACGTCGCACCGCACGCCACGGCGCTCGGCGAGGGTCTGCACCGCGTCCGCACGGCGCTCCTCGACGGCGAGCGGCTCGTCGGTGTCGTCCTCGGCGTTGAGCCCGCCGTCGCGCAGCAGCACCAGCCGCAGCCGGGTGCCCTCACCGTCGTCGTCCTCGGCCCGGTCGGCGAAGATGTCCCGCTCCCCCTCGGCCAGGCCGCCGAAGACGCCGTCGAGCAGCCCGACGCGACCCCGCCCGGCCTCACCCAGCGCTCCGGTGACCACCGGGTAGCGGGCGTTCGCCGACAGGGTGTCGCCGAACCGGCGGGCCGCCACAGTGGCCAGCGGGGACGAACCCCAGACGATGGGGATCGAGCCGGCCAGGCCCAGCGCCAGTGACTTCGCCGGGTTGACGAAGGACTCGGCGGCGGACCGGCAGCGGTCGGCGTCCGCGTCGAGCCGGGCCGCGGTCTCCGCCAGGTCCGCCTCATTGACCTTCACGAGCCCGAGGGAACGGGCGGCGAGCAGGACCGGCACTGTGAGCGCCCAGAGGCTGGCCCGGGCCGGGGCACGCCGGGGCACCGGGATGAACGGCGCCCGGGCCTGCTCGGCGATCGACTGCAACTGCGAGTCCGGGGCACCCACGGCGACGAGTCGGGCACCACGGCGGTGGGCCGCCTCGGCGGCGCCGAGCGCCTCCGGGCTACGTCCGGACGCGCTCACCGCGATCACCACGTCGGCCGCGCCCACCCAACCGGGTACGCCGGCGGAGCGGTGCCCGATGATCGGGACCGGGCAGCGCGGCCCGGCGACAGTGGCCAGCACGTCCCCGGTACGCCCGGCGGTGCCGATGCCGGCGATCACGACAGCTCGGGGCCGCCCGTCGTCGGCGAGCACCGCGAGGTTCGCCTCGGCTGCCAGCGCGGCGCTCTCACGAACCTGCGCACCGGCCGACGCCGTGTGCCGGAGCATGCCGCCCGGGTCGGCCTCGGCCAACGCCTGGGGGTTGTCGAGCAGGGCCTCGTCGGCGTCGCGACGCCCGCTGACCCCGGCCGTACCGTCGATCATGAGGACTGCCCGGGGCCGCCGCGCGCCTCGTCGAGCAGCAGCACCGGCACGTCGTCGCGGACCTCGAAGATCCGGCCGCACTCCGTACAGGTCAACGTCTGCGCCTCGGCGTCATAGGTGAGCGGGGCGTGGTGCGTGTCCGGACAGGCAAGGATCTCGAGCAACTGCGGATCCAGGGCCATGGCGCGGCTCCTTCCACGTGTACGGCTTGACCGACGGCGGTGCCGACCGGCGCAGGCGATCTTATCGGCGAACGCGGTCGAGCACGTCGTCCCGGAGCGAGACCATCCGATCCCGGTTGGGCGCCTCGACGTTGAGTCGTAGCAGCGGCTCGGTGTTGGAGGCGCGCAGGTTGAACCAGGCGCCGTCGGGGAAACGCAGGGTGAGCCCGTCCATCTCGTCGGCCACCGCGTCGGGGTACGCGGCGCGCACCTCTGCCACCGCCGCCGCCTGGTCGGCCACCGTCGAGTTGATCTCGCCGGAGGCGACGTAGCGCTCGTACTCACCGGCGAACACCGACAGCGGCAGCGACTGCTCGCCCAGCGCGGCCAACGTGTGCATCGCCGCGAGCATCCCGGTGTCGGCGAACCAGAAGTCCCGGAAGTAGTAGTGCGCGGAGTGCTCGCCGCCGAAGACGGCGTTGGTGCGGGCCATCTCCGCCTTGATGAAGGAGTGCCCGACCCGGGCGACGACAGGCTTCCCACCGTGCTCCCGAATGATCTCCGCGACGGCGCTGGAGGTGATCAGGCCGTGGATCACCGTGGAACCCGGGTGCTTGGCCAACTCACGGGCGGCGACGAGTGCGGTGATCGCCGACGGTGAGACGGGCTCGCCGCGTTCGTCCACCACGAAGCACCGGTCGGCGTCACCGTCGAAGGCCAACCCGATGTCGGCCCCGTGCTCGACCACAGCGCGCTGGAGGTCGACCAGGTTCGCCGGGTCAAGTGGGTTGGCCTCGTGGTTGGGGAAGCTGCCGTCCAACTCGAAGTAGAGCGGCACGATCTCCAGCGGCAGCGGCGACAGGGCCGCGTCGCCCAGCACCGTCGGAACGGTGAAGCCACCCATGCCGTTGCCGGCGTCGACGACCACCTTCAACGGCCGGATGCCCGAGAGGTCGACCAGCTTGCGCAGGTAGCCGGCGTAGTCGGGGAGCAGGTCGCGCCGCTCGGCGGGCCGGGTCGGCGCACCGGCGGGACGAGCGTCACCCGAGTCCAGGAGGGCCTGTGCCCGCTCCCGGATCTCGGCCAGGCCGCTCTCCTGGCCGATCGGGCGCGCGCCGGAGCGGCACATCTTGATGCCGTTGTACTGCGCGGGGTTGTGACTGGCGGTGAACATCGCGCCGGGCAGGTCGAGCGAGCCGGACGCGTAGTAGAGCAGGTCGGTGGAGGCGAGGCCGATCTCGATCACCGAGCGGCCCTCGGCGCGTACGCCGGTGGCGAAGGCGGCGGCAAGGCCGGGTGAGGTGGCTCGCATGTCGTACCCGACGACGACGGCGTCGCCCGGCTCGTCGGTGGAGTTGAGCAGTTGGGTGAAGGCGGCGCCCAGCGCCTCGGCGGCCCGTTCGTCCCACTGGTCCGGCACCGTCCCGCGGACGTCGTAGGCCTTCACAATCTGGGACAGATCAGACACGTGTTCCACTCCTTGGCCGCAGGTTAGACACCGATCCTGAGCCTAACGGAGGGCCAGGCCGTCCTCCGCTCAGCCGGGGAGGCGGGGTATGAACGCGGTTCGGCCGTCACCGTCGGTGGGCGGGTCACCGGGCTTCGGGCGACCGTCGGGCCGACCCGGCATCGGCTGGGTGGCCTCCGGGGCGGGGGTGTCCGGTCGGGCACCGTAAACCCCGCCGGTGGCGGGACGCGGCGACGGCACCGCACCACCCCAGCCGGCGGCCGGCGGCTGCTGGCCGTACACCTGACCGGGGCGAGGGGGCGCGGCCGGCAACCCACCGCCGGCGCGGTAGGTGGTGCCGCCGGGGTTGCCCGGCAGGGTGCCGGGCGCGTCGTCGGACGGCTTCCGGTCCTGCCGCGAACGACGGAACAGCAGCACGATGAGCAGCAGTCCGACCGCCACCAGCACAATGCCGAAGTACATCACCGGCGACCCTCCTCCGGACGACTCGGCGGCGGTCGCAGTGGTGTTCGGCGCCGCGGAGACGCCACCCTGCGCCGCAGGGTTCACCGCCTCGTCGACGGTCGCGACCTCGCTCGGGGTCGGGGTCGGCGTCGGCTTCTTCGACCGCGACGGAGTCGGCGACGGAGTGACCCGCCCTCCGGTCAGCCGCGCCGCGTCGGTGGCGCGACCCAGCGTCTGGCCGGCGGCGCTGATGCCCGCGCCCGTGACCACGAGACGGCCCCCCGGCGAACCCGCCGCGAACGCCACCCGGTAGCGCACCGTGATGCCCTTGCCCTTGCACAACGTCGGCTTCAAGGGTGACGTCTGCGCTGTCGACACCGAGCCGGCGCCGCCGGAGACGGCCACCGGGAACCAGCGCCCGCCCGCGTTGACCTCGACCGCCACCTGGTTCGGCTGGAGACCCTGCAGGCTGAAGGCCAGCGCGGTACGCAGCAGGACGCACCCGTCGGTGCGCTTACGCACCGCGACGTTCACCCCCTGCGCGGAACCGCCGGCGGCGAAGCTACTGGCCGCGCCCACCCGGACCGAGTCCTGATCGGCCAGCGCCGGTGACGCACCGAGCATCACCAGGCCGCCCGCAAGACCGCAGACCGCCGCGAGCCGTGCCACGCGTCGACGCACTGTCATGATTACCTCGCCGTTCTCCCCGGGTGGGGTCCGCGGGTCAGGCTACTACCGGCCCACCTGTCCCACCGGTCATAGAGCGCCCCGCTTGTGGGCGGCGTTACGGTTTACAGATCCTCCCGCCAACCACCTGGTGACCGGACTGACCAGCCAGTCAGCTAGCCTGCTCCGCCTCGGCGAGGGCGTCACGGCACAGCCGGTCGGCGGTGCGGGTGGTCTCCGGTAGCCGGTAGCGCGGAGTCAACGCGAGCACCTGCGCTGTCGCGTTCTCCAGGCTCATCCGATGGCCGACGCTGACGAAGACCGGCTTCACGCCGTCCCGGGTGCGCAGCACCCGACCGACGACCTCACCACCGTCGCGCAACGACGACCAGGAACCCCGTTCGGCGGCCGGCGGATCCCACACCCCGACCAGTGGCGTCTTCGCCACCCCGATCGCGGGCAACCCGGTGACCACCCCCAGGTGGCAGGCCAGCCCGAACCGGCGCGGATGGGCCAGCCCGTGCCCGTCGCAGACCAGCAAGTCCGGAACGGTGGTCAGCCGGTCGAGCGCAGCGAGCAACGCGGGCAACTCACGGAAGGCGAACAGCCCCGGCACATAGGCGAACGCGGGTCGCCCCACACCGACAGCGGAGTCCACCACCGCGAAGGTCCGGGCGTCCAGGACCGTCACGGCCGCCGCCAGCAGGTCACCACCCTCGGCGTACGCGACGTCCAGGCCGGCCACCGTCGCGGGCGCGCTCGGCCCCGGCCCGACCAGGTCCACCAGCGGCCGCAACTCCTCCTGTACGGCCACCGCCTCGGCAACACTGCCCGGCGGCCCGGTCGTTCCCGCGCCCGGCGCGTCCGGCGCGGCGTTCATGCCCGGCGTGCCCGGCGTGCGCCATGATCCACTCGGCTTCACGG
>NZ_JBEZGJ010000070.1:0-34801 GCF_040649965.1 Micromonospora sp. NPDC048843 | reverse complement strand
CGTTTCTGACGTGCGTGCGGGGCTCGTGGCGCCGGGACCCTGTGTAACGACCGGGGGGCCAGGGTCATTCCGGGGTCGGCCCGTTCATCGGCACCCTCATCGTGGCGATGCCCGTCGGTCGTTCGTGGTGACCGTAACGACCGGCGGGCCTAGGTCATTCCGGGGTCGGCCCGCCCGTGGGCACCCCGTCGTGGCGGTGCCTGCGGTCGTTCGTGGGGGTCGCAACGACCGAGCGCGGGTCGGCATTCCAACCTGCGCGACCAGCCCTCAGGGATCGGGCGGGCGGTCGGTGGTGCTGCGATCGTCAGGGTATGTAACGACCCCGGCCCGGCCATGATTCCGGCCCACGAGTGCGCCCGGCCACACGCCACAAACACCCACCGGCGGCCAAACGACCCACACGGCAGCCGGCCCATGGCGCCCAACCGGCCCGCACCGGGTGATCCACTCGGGTTCACGGAAGTCGGGGCATCCCGGACTCCCGGACACCGCGACTTCCTGAACCCGAGTCGATCACCAATGAAAGCGACCGGCACGTACCACCCAATGTCGGGCAAATTTCTCAGAGAGGCCCGGCAGGCGACCGCCGGTAAGGGGACGGCAACAGCCGGACGCCAGGGGCGGTCATTGGCCCGTCAGGCGGGAGCGCACCTTTGCGGCGCAGGCGTCCAGAGCTGTCTGCGCGTCCAGCCCGAGGCTCTCGATGGCCACCAACGCGGTGAAGGCGACGTCGGCCAACTCCGCAGCGACGTCCTCGCGGGTGTGGGTGACACCCTTGCGCGGATTCTGCCCGAGCAGACCGATCCAGGCAGCCGAAGCCTCCCCCGCTTCCTCGGTGAGCTTCAGGATGCGGCAGGTCAGCTCGGTCTGCCCGGTGCCGTTCGCCTTGTCCAGCCAGCCGCGTGACGCTCGGGCCGCCTCCCAGATCGACTCGTTCACGACGACCAGTCAACCCGATCGGCCCACCGGCCCGAACGACCGGGTACGGCTGGACCATCCTGTTGACCTGCGGATCAGCGAACCCATTGACACTGGTCGACGGCGGTTCTAGGTTCAGGACGCTACCGGCCGGTAGGCAACCGTCCCGCTGGTCGCCCCCGGGCGACAACCGTCCGATGGGGAGCATCGATGCTGTCCACACCCGTTCGTACCCTCCGCCGCCTGCTCGCCGCCGCCGCCACGCTGACCCTCGCGGTCGGGCTGGCCGGTGCCGCGCCGGCGAGCGCCACAGGTCGCGGCGCGAGGGGCGGCGAGCCGCTGCCCGGCTACACCATCGAGAATCCGCCGTTGGCGCCGCTGGTCGTGGGCGGCAAGCCGACGACCGTACGCCAGGGTGTGCACCGCCACGCCGGGTACATCATCGAGGTCCCCGCCCGGTGGAACGGCGACCTGGTGTTGTGGGCGCACGGCTACCGCGGCCAGGGCACAGTGCTCTCGCCGGAAACGCCGACCTTCGGGCTGCGCCAGCGCCTGCTGGAGCAGGGGTACGCCTGGGCGTCGTCCTCGTACGACCGGAACGGCTTCGACATCCGCTCCGGGGTGCTGGGGACGAAGGATCTCGCCGACCACTTCGGGCGGACGGTCCGCCGGCCGCAGCACACCTACGTCGCCGGGGTGTCGATGGGTGGGTACGTCATCGGTCGTTCGCTGGAGCAGTACCCCGGCTTCTACGACGGCGCGATGCCGATGTGCGGTGTCCTCGGTGATCAGACGTTGCTCGACTTCTACCTGGACTACAACCTGGTCGCGCAGACACTCGCCGGGGTGCCGGCCTATCCCACGCCGGCTGACTATCTGACCAACGCGGTGCCCCGCATCCAGGTGGCGCTCGGCCTGGCCGGACTGACCCCCACCGGGCCGGACACCACGACGGACCGGGGCAAGCAGCTGCGGGCGATCACTGTGAACCGTTCCGGTGGGCCGCGTCCGGGCGCCGACGCCGCGTTCGCGGTCTGGAAGGACTTCCTCTTCTCGATCAGCGTGCCCACCGGGAGCGGCAACTCCCCCGCCCAGCGGCCCGGTCAGCTGTCCACCAACCTGCTCACCCGCTACACCCCGAACAGCCCGGTGAACGTCAACGCGACAGTGCAGCGGGTCGCCCCGGAGAACGTCGTGCAGCGCCTCCTGCCGACGCTGACCGAAGTGCCGCGAATCGCCGGTCGGCCCACCGCGCCGGTGCTCAGCCTGCACGGCCTCGGTGACCTGTTCGTCCCGTTCAGCATGGAGCAGTCGTACGCCGCCGACGTGGCGCGCAACGGTCGCAGCAAGCTGGTGGTTCAGCGGGCGATCCGGGCCACGCAGCACTGCGAGTTCACCCCGGCGGAGGCCGGCGCCGCCTGGGACGACCTGGTGTCCTGGGTACGCACCGGCAAGCGCCCGGCCGGCGACACAGTGACCGACCCGGCGGTGGTGGCCCGACCCGACTACGGCTGCCGGTTCAGCGACCGGGACGCGTACGCGGCCGGTGTCGGCACCCGCCGCCTCTACCCGGCCTGCTGAGGTACGCGGACACGAAGAACCGGCCGGCTCCCGTCGAAGGGAGCCGGCCGGTCTCGTGTGCGGGTGTCACCACATCTGCTGGACGATGTCCGCCGCCTGCTCCTCCCACTGCGCGTACGCGTAGGGGAAGGCGGAGACCTGGACGGTCTGCGCGGCGGTGGTCAGCGGCAGGTCCTGCCAGCCGCCGACGTTCTTGAGTGCGCTGAAGAACGCCGTGGCGGCATACTCCGGGTCGGTGATCTGGTCGGGCGTGCCCCAACCGGACGACGGACGCTGCTGGAACAGGCCCTGCGAGTCGTGGTCGTTGTACGCGCCGAGGTGGCCGAGGTTGTACAGCTTCGACTCCTGCAGCGAGGTGGCGATGCCGATCACCGCGCCCCGGTCACCGACGCCGGTCTTCTTGGCGGCGTCGACGATGGCCCGGGCGTTGGCCAGTTGCGCGTCGTCGAGCGGTACGCGTGACTGCGCGCCCTCGATGCCGTGCGGGATCAGCTGGGCTCGGCTCGGCTTGCCGGCCGGCGGCTTGCCGGTGGCGGAGCCGGTGGTCAGGCCCGACTCGACGGGCTGCTCGTCCTGACGGGCCGTGGTGGGGGCCTTTCCGGTGGCGCGGTCGATGGCGGCGACGGCGCCCTGGTGCGGTCCGGAGGTGACCGGTGCGGCGACCGCGGTCGGCGCGAGGGCCAGACCACCGAGAGCAGCCACACCCGCCACGCTCAGCGCGGTCTTGCGGTACGAGTCCTTAGCGATGGCGGGGAGCCATCGAGTGAAGTCGACCTTCACGATGGTTGCCCTTTCGATCGTGCGGAGCGCTCCGGGGTGAACACTCCTCGGGAGATGACCGCGGAAAAGGGTTTGGGCTCCGGCGGTACGGGGGACACAACCAGGTTCACGTGTCGGTCATTCCGGAAATGCCGGGGTTCGGGTGGGGTGCGGTCCCGTTCACCCGAGGAAATGGGACGGTCGACGCCACCGCCGGACGGTCACGGCGGGAAACGGACGGTCGGCGCAAGCCGTGACGAGCCGGCAGATCAGGTGCCGTACGGCGTGCCGAGGCGGACCAGCACGTGCCAGAGCTGCTTGAGGTGTTGAAGGGTGTCCGCGATCGGGCGCTCGACCACGGCCATCGACCGCGCGCACACGACGGCAGCCGTCCGCGCCGGGGTGAGAGCAACGGCGCGCAGGTCGTCCCGTTCAGATGTCGCCGTCATGTCCGGGGTCATCGTCGTCCATCCCGGTGCCCAGCTCTTGGAAGATGGTGATGTGCAGGTCGGCCGGAGCGTCGAGGCGGGAGTTGAGCGACTGCCACGGTGTGCGGGTGGGCGGGGCGACCTCGCTGGCCCCGGCGGCGACCAACCGGGTGGTGGTCGCCGCCGCGTCGTCCACCTCGAAGGCCACCCGGATGCGGGGAGCGACCTGCCGACCCACCTCGACCTCGTCGATCATGCGCTTCTGCGCCGGGTTGGCGATCTCCAGGGTGGCGCGGCCGGCGTCCAGGATCACCACCCGGGCGTCGCCGTCGCCGCTGAACGCCGCCTCCTCGGGCAGGCCGAGTGCGTCGCGGAAGAACGCGACAGCAGCGTCGTGGTCGGCGGCCTCCACCACGAGTCGCAGCTGACGGACGACGGGGGCGGGCGAGTCGGCGGCCATGACCGGGATCCTAGCGTCGCGGCGGGGCTAGGTTGGGACCGTCCAGGAGGGAGCGACGATGGTCGAGGCAGTGAGTGACGACGCGTACCTCCTGCGCCCGGTTGGTCGGGTCGCCTCGTCGCTGACCGAGGCGGCGAGCGCACCACGGCAGGGCGACGAGGGTGCGCCGCCGGCGTGGCTGGTCTTCGACAGACAGGTCGAGCGAGCCGTGCGTGACCTGCGGGTCGGCACGGAAATGCTGGTGCTGACCTGGTTGGACCGTGCCCGACGCGACGTGCTCGCTGTGCACCCACGCGGCGACGCGAACCGTCCGGAGACCGGGGTGTTCAGCACCCGCTCACCGCACCGGCCCAACCCGATCGGGCTGCACCGGGTGCGGGTCCTGGCGGTGGACGGGCTGCGCGTCGAGGTGGCCGACCTGGAGGCCCTCGACGGCACCCCGATCCTCGACGTCAAACCGCTGCTGGGCGCGGCCGACGAACGCTGAGCCCGTCGACCGCGCGCCAACACGTCAGCTCCGACCTGAGACGCCCGCCGGCGTCAGTGACCGCGGTCCAGCCACTCCTGCAGGTGCGGCGACTCCGCGCCGATCGTCGTGTCGTCGCCGTGACCGGTGTGCACGACAGTCTCCGCGGGAAGGGTCAGGAGGCGGGTGCGGATCGACCGGACGATGGTGTCGAAGTCGCTGTACGAGCGGCCCGTCGCGCCCGGGCCGCCGGCGAAGAGCGTGTCGCCGGTGAACACGGCGCCCAGCTCCGGCGCGTGGAAGCTGCACGCCCCGGGGCTGTGTCCGGGGGTGTGCAGCACCCGCAGCGTGGTGCCTCCCACCTCGATGCTCTGCCCGTCGTGCAGCTCGCCGTTGGGCGGCAGGTGCGGGTGGACCATGTCCCAGAGGACCCGGTCGGCGGCGTGCAGGAGCACCGGCGCGCCGGTTGCCTCGGCCAGTTCGGGCACCACCCGGACGTGATCGTCGTGGGCGTGGGTGGCCAGGATCGCCCGGACCTGCCGGTCGCCCACCAGGGCGAGGATCGCCGCCACGTCGTGCGGTGCGTCCAGGACGACGCACTCGCGGTCGTCACCGATCACCCAGACGTTGTTGTCCACGTCGAAGGTCTGCCCGTCCAGGGAGAACGTGCCCGAGGTGACCGCGTGGTCGACGCGGGCGGTCACGGGAACACCACCACCGAGCGGAGCACGTCGCCGTGGTGCATCCGGTCGAAAGCGTTCTCGACCTGGTCGAGCGCGATCTCCTCGGTGACGAACGCGTCGAGGTCGAGCCGGCCCTGCAGGTACAGCTCGGTGAGCATCGGGAAGTCCCGGCTGGGCAGGCAGTCGCCGTACCAACTGGACTTGAGGGCGCCACCACGTCCGAAGACGTCCAGCAGCGGCAGCTCGATCTGCATCTGCGGGGTCGGTACGCCGACCAGCACCACGGTGCCGGCCAGGTCACGGGCGTAGAACGCCTGCTTCCACGTCTCCGGTCGGCCCACCGCGTCGATCACCACGTCGGCGCCGAAGCCACCGGTGGCGGCACGGATCGCCTCGACCGGGTCGGTCTCGGAGGCGTTAACTGTGTGCGTGGCGCCGAACTTGCGGGCCCAGTCGAGCTTGCGGCTGTCGGTGTCCACCGCGACGATCGTGGTGGCGCCGGCGAGAACAGCACCGGCGACCGCCGCGTCCCCGACGCCGCCGCAGCCGATCACCGCGACCGAGTCGCCCCGGGTGACGTTTCCGGTGTTCATCGCCGCGCCCAGCCCGGCCATCACCCCGCAGCCGAGCAGACCCACTGCTGCGGGTCGGGCCGCCGGGTCGACCTTCGTGCACTGCCCGGCGTGCACCAGGGTCTTCTCGGCGAACGCCCCGATGCCCAGCGCCGGGGCCAGTTCGGTGCCGTCGGTGAGGGTCATCCGCTGGGTGGCGTTGTGGGTGTTGAAGCAGTACCAGGGCCGCCCCCGGCGGCAGGCGCGGCACACCCCGCAGACCGCCCGCCAGTTCAGCACCACGAAATCACCCGGGGCGACGTCGGTGACGCCCTCGCCGACCTGCTCCACGATGCCCGCCGCCTCGTGGCCGAGCAGGAACGGGTAGTCGTCGTTGATGCCACCCTCGCGGTAGTGCAGGTCGGTGTGGCAGACCCCGCACGACTGAATCCGGACGATCGCCTCACCGGGCCCGGGATCGGGCACCACGATGGTGGTGACCTCGACCGGCGCGCCCTTGCTGCGGGAGATGACTCCCCGGACTTCCTGGCTCACTTCGCCTCCTGCTGGTGGTCTGCGGCGGGGCCGGGTGCCGGGGTGGGCGGGTGTGCCACGGGCTCGGCGGTGGGCCCCCGGCGAACCTACCGCGACCACCACGGCCAGCCCAGCCGGCCCGGCGGGTTATCGCGGGCGGTGCGGGGTACGCGGGCCGCATTCGACCACGGCCAACGGGAGTGACAATGAAATTCGCGCACCTGCCGCTGCGGGTCAGCATCGGCGCGTACTTCCTCAACTCGGGTCTGGGCAAGCGCACCCTGGAGGGCACCGCCGCGGAGGGCCTGCACGGGATGGCGGTCGCCGCCATGCCCCAGCTCGGTCAACTGGAGCCGGCGCGTTTCGCCAAGCTCCTGTCGTACTCGGAGATAGCCCTGGGGGCCGCGCTGATCGCGCCGTTCGTCCCGGCGCCCCTGGCCGGGCTCGGCCTGACCGCGTTCGGCGCGGGCCTGGTGCAGCTTTACCTGAAGACGCCCGGGATGCGCGAACCCGGCAGCATCCGCCCGACCCAGCAGGGTGCGGGGCTTGCCAAGGACGTCTGGCTGGTCGGCGCGGGGCTGACCCTGGTGCTGGAGGGGCTGACCCACGGCCGTCGGCGCGGCTGACCCGGCGGGTGGTCTGAGGAACTGCGGTGACCCAACCTCGGCCGGTGCGGCCGTTCTACCGGCCGATGCGGCCACATCGTCGCGACGAGCCGCACCGCACGGCCACGCCGCTGGAGCTCTTCTTCGACCTGTGCTTCGTGGTGGCCGTGGCGCAGGCCGCCGGCAACCTGCACCACGCCGTCTCCGAGGACCAGATCGGACACGCGCTGGCCAGGTACCTGATGGTCTTCTTCGCGATCTGGTGGTCGTGGATGAACTTCACCTGGTTCGCCTCGGCCTACGACACCGACGACGATCTCTACCGGATCACCACGCTGGTACAGATCGCCGGAGCGTTGATCATCGCCGCCGGGGTGACCCCGGCATTCACCGACGGCGATTTCGCTGTGATCACCTACGGGTACGTGGTGATGCGGCTGGCCGCCGTCGTGCACTGGAGTCGAGCGGCGATCGGCGACCCCGCGCACCGGGCGGCGGCGCGCCGCTACGCGATCGGCGTGACGGTGGTGCAGCTCGGGTGGCTGCTGCGGTTGGTGCTGCCCGGCGAGTGGGGCATCGCGGCGTTCGTGCTGCTGGCGCTGGCCGACCTGCTGGTGCCGGCGGTGGCCGAACGCCCCGGGATGACCCCGTGGCACCCCGCGCACATCACCGAGCGGTACGGGCTGTTCACCCTGATCGTGCTCGGTGAGGCGGTGACGGCCGTGTCGTTGGCGATCCAGGACGGGCTCGACGCCGGGGAACACGACCTCTGGTCGCTCGCGGCGGCCGGCGCTGTCATCGTGTTCGCGCTCTGGTGGCTCTACTTCGATCGGCCGAACAAGGCTCCCGACCGGCAGCCGTACTCCCTGATCTGGGGTTATGGCCACTACCTGATCTTCGCGGCGATCGCCGCAGCCGGCGCGGGCCTGAGCGTGTCGGTGGACTACGAGCGGCACCTCGCGCACGTCTCGGAGAGGACCGCCGGGTACGCGGTGGCCGTCCCGGTCGCCGTCTTCCTGCTCACTGTCTGGGTGCTGCACGTACGCCGGCAGCAGCACGGCGCTGTGGTCGTCGCCTTCCCGGCCGTCGCGCTGCTGGCACTGCTCGCGCCGCTCGGTCCGGCGCCGGTGTACGCGGTGGCGGCGCTGCTTGTCGCTCTCGTGGCACTGACAGTGGTCATGCGCACCCGCGAGGTGGCCCCGAGCGCGACGGTGGCCGACCCGGCCTGAACCGCTGTCACGCCACCTCACGGGCCGGGTCGGCGAGGGTCTCGGCGGGGCGTTGCGTGGGAATGTCGGAAGCGGGCGGCGCCGGGCGGACCACGCCCCGGTTCAGGCCGGTGACCAGAAGCCTGTTGTACGAGGCCGGCAGGACCCGGGCCAGCAGGTCGGGCAGCTTCGCCGACCAGCCGATCAACACCCGGCCCCGACGTCGCTCGACGCCGCGCAGGATCACCTCGGCGGCCCGTTCCGGCGCGATGGTCAGCAGCTTCTCGAACTGCGCCCGGCCGGCCGCGTACTCGTCGTGGGAGACGCCACTGCCGATCCGGGCGTTCTCGGTGATCCGGGTGCGGATGCCGCCGGGGTGCACCGAGGTCACTCCGATCCCGTCGTCGACAAGCTCGTGGCGCAACGCCTCGGTGAAGCCGCGTACGGCGAACTTGCTCGCCGCGTACGCGGTCTGCCCGGCCGGCACGATCAGCCCGAACAGGCTGGAGATGTTGACCAGGTGCGCGCCCGGCTCGGCCCGGAGGGTGGGCAGCAGGGCGTGGGTCAGCTGCGCCACGGCCCGGAAGTTGACGTCGATCACCCAGCTGAACTCGTCGAACGTCACCTGGTCGAACCGGCCGCCGAGGCCCACGCCGGCGTTGTTTATCAGCAGGCGTATCCGCGGGTGCCGCTGGCCGATCTCCGCGGCCACCTGGGCGGTGGCGGTCTGGTCGGCGAGATCCACCAGGTACGTGGCGAGCTGACGATCCGGGTGGTCGGCGCGGATCGCTGTCGTGACCGCGTCCAGTCGCTCGGCGTCGCGGTCCAGCAGGACCAGATCGCTGCCTCGGCGGGCCAGCGCGTGGGCGAGCGCGGCGCCGATGCCGCTGGCCGCCCCGGTGACCACTGCGGTCGCGCCGGTGAAGTCGAACCTCTGCACGATCGTGCTCCTCTGCTGGCGGTTACCGACGCTCGGACGCGACGGGACGTCCGATGCGGTCAGGTTCTGTCACCCCGCCGACGCGGGAGAACCGCACACCCTCGTCGGTGAGCCGGCCGTGCCGCATCAGCAACACGTCGCGGGCGTAGTTCTGGTGCAGCCGCCACGGCGCTGTCGCACCCTGTTTGGGCAGCGTGTCGACAGCGCGCAGCACGTAGCCGGAGCGCAGGTCGATCAACGGCACCCGCTCGTCGTCGGGCGGCGGGAGCGGGGTGACGACCTGCTGGCCGGTGCGGTCGAGGTGCCGCAGCAGTCGGCAGACGTAACCGGCGACCAGGTCGGCCTTGAGCGTCCACGACGCATTGGTGTAGCCGAGGGTCAGCGCGAAGTTCGGCACACCGGAGAGCATCATGCCCTTGTAGGCCACCGTGTTCGGCAGGTCTACGCCGACACCGTCCACCCGCAGCGTCAGGCCACCGAGGGCGAGCAGGTTGAGCCCGGTCGCGGTGACCACGACGTCGGCGGGCACCTCCGCGCCGGAGGCCAGTCGGACACCGTTCGCGGTGAAGGTGTCGATGGAGTCGGTGACCACCGACGCGGTGCCCTCACGCACGGCCGTGAACAGGTCGCCGTCGGGTGCCACGCAGAGCCGCTGGTCCCAGGGGTCGTAGCGGGGCGAGAAGTGCCTGTCGACGTCGTACCCCACCGGCAGCCGACTCCGCGCGGCCCGGCGCAGCACCCGCTTCACCAGGCCGGGCGCACGCCGGCTGAGTTGGAAGTTGACTGTGGACAGCAGCACGTTCTTCCAGCGCACCACCGGATACGCGGCCTTCGCCGGCAGCCAACGCCGCAACGCGTCGGCCAGCCGGTCGCGGGCGGGCAGCGCCAGAACGTACGTCGGTGAGCGCTGGATCATGGTCACGTGCGCGGCCCGCTGCGCCATCGCCGGCACCAGTGTGACCGCCGTGGCGCCGCTGCCGATCACGACCACCCGCTTGCCGGTGTGGTCGAGGTCGTCGGGCCAGTGCTGCGGGTGCACCAGCCTCCCGGCGTACGCGTCGACACCGGGCAGGGGCGGGGTGTAACCCTCGTCGTAGCGGTAGTAGCCGGCGCAGGCGAAGAGGAACGAGCAGGTCAGCACCACGATCTCGGCGGTGTCGGTGCGCTGGGCGTGCACCGTCCAGCGGGCGGTGTCGCTGTCCCACTCGGCACGCAGCACCCGGTGGCGGAAGCGGACGTGCCGCGGCACGTCGTACTCCCCGGCGGTCTCGCGCACGTACTCCCGGATGGTCGTGCCGTCGGCGATGGCCTTCGGCGCGGTCCACGGCTTGAACGAGTAGCCGAGGGTGAACATGTCCGAGTCGGAGCGGATGCCCGGGTAGCGGAACAGGTCCCAGGTGCCGCCGATCGCGTCGCGCGCCTCCAGCACCGCGTACGTCTTGTCGGGGCAGTTCCGGCGAAGGTGGCAGGCGGCCCCGATGCCGGACAGGCCGGCGCCGATGATCAGCACGTCGACGTGGTCGGAGGCCATCGCGTTCCTCCATCCGGGGCGGTGTCCGGACCCTAACACCGCACCCGTTTGGCCGGAAACTACCGCGAGACCACGCCCCGGCCGTCCAGCTGACCTCCGGGACGTCCCCGGGCGGCACGCTGCTCGGCCAGCCGGACGAGCAGTTGGTCGAAGTCCGCCACGGTGAGTACCGGCCCGTTGTTCTTCCGCAGTGTCCCGCTCTTGGACCGCCGCTGCACGGCCGACTCGAACGCCCCGTCGGTCGTGTGTACCCAGCAGGCGAGGCGGGCCGTGGGCCCGCCGAGGAACAGCGCTGGACTCGCCTCGAACCGGGTCACCTGTGACCAGGGCAGGGTGCGGGTGGAGAACACGTGCCGGAGCCGGACGCCCCGGTCGTTGACGTAGATCCCGGTCAGGTGCAACCGGAAGACGAAGGTCAGCCACACCCCCATGAAAAAGAACGCGCCGGCCATGCCCAGGGCGGTCCGCGCGTCGATCTCGCCCTGGATCAGCGCCCGCCCGACGAAGAGCGACGTCGTCGCGGCCGCGGTGCACCCCACCAGCAGCATGAACCCGGTGAACACCTGGCGGGCGCCCACGGGTCCATCCGCTGCCATTTCCGCATGGCCTGGAGGCTAGTCCTCCGATGCTCGGGTGAAGTCCATGACCCAGTTGGTCTCCCAGGTCTGCTCGCCGTCGACCGAGAACGCCTGCTCCCAGCGGGCGGTGGTCGCGCTGATGCCCGACCAGATGAACCGGCACCGGACCGGGCGCCCCTCGTGCTGGTCGTCGGCGTAGAAGTGGCCGACCCCGTCGACGAAGCGGCCCACCATCGGCGGCAGCCCCAGCACGCCGTCGACGCTGCTCACCCAGTAGATCGACCACTCCTCGCGAGCCGGGTCGAAGACCCGGATCGTGGCGCCAGCGGAGCCCTTGGTGGGGAACGTGATCTCGTCGAAGTGACCGCCGCCGGCGAAGAAGCCGTGCGCCACCGACACCCCGGGGAACTCCTCCCACTCGTCGGAACCGACCAGCCGCTTGCGCAGCCGCCGGTTGACCACGTTCCAGGTGCCCACAAAGAAGTCGAAGTCGCCCATCAGCGGCCCACCGGCCCTTCCGCTCGCGTGTCACGCAGATAATCGGTCAGATTCGGACCCTCCGGCAGCAGCATGTGCCGGACCCAGGCGGCCCGCTCGTGTTCCAGAACCGCCAACTCCCAGACGCAGCCCACCGCCGGGCGGCGTAGGTGGACGAAGTGTGCCGGGTCGTCGTCGGGACAGTCCAGTGCCGGCTGCCCGGCAGCGGCGACACGGACCTCCACCGCGTTGTCCCACACCCAGCTGTACGCCAGCAGATAGGCGCCGGTGTCCGCGCCCCGGTGCAGCACCACCCACCCGGCGGCCGGGGTGCCGTCGTCGACGACGTCGGCCAGCAGGTCGGGGAGCAGGTCGTACGCGGCCTTCTCCACCTCGGGTTCGATAGGTCGCTCTGGCTGGTCTATGTGGTAGCGCTTGAATTGCCGGCCGCCGATCAGCACTGGTCCGGGCGTTCGTAGTTCCTTGTCGCGAAATGCCATGCCGGGACGGTAGGACGGGTCCCCTGACAACTAGTGTCAGTGGAGTGCGGGCTTCTCGACTTCTCTCCGTCCTGCTGCTGCTCCAGTCGCACGGGCGGTTGACCGCCACGCAGCTCGCCGAGCGGTTGGCCGTCTCTCCCCGCACCATCTACCGGGACGTCGAGTCGCTGCACGCCGCCGGCATCCCGCTCTACGGCGAGGCCGGGCACGCCGGCGGCTACCAACTGGTCGACGGCTGGCGGACCCGACTGACCGGGCTGACCGCCGAGGAGGCCGACCGGCTGTTCCTCGCCGGGCTGCCCGGCCCCGCCGACGAGTTGGGCTACGGCGACGTGGTGGCGGCGCTGCAACTCAAGCTGCACGCCGCGCTCCCCGCGCCGCTGCGCGACCGGGCGACCCGACTGCAACAACGCTTCCACCTGGACACTCCCGGGTGGTACGCCGATGGCGACGCCTCCCCCGAGCTGGCCCGCACTGCGGAGGCGGTCTGGCGGCAACACCGCGTCGAGGTGCGCTACCGCGGCTGGAACGGCGAGGTGACCCGGGTCCTGGAGCCGTACGGCCTGGTGCTCAAGGGCGGCCGTTGGTACGTGGTGGCCGACCAGCCCGGCCGGGGCGCGCCGGCGACCTACCGGGTCAACCAGATCCTCGCGTTGACCCCACTGGCGCAGGGGTTCGACCGACCGGCCGACTTCGACCTGCCGTCCTGGTGGCGGGCGCACGTGGTGCAGTTCCGGGCCCGGCTGCACCGCGACGAGGCCCACGTCCGGCTCTCCCCCGCCGGGCGGGAGCGGTTGCGCGAGGTCGGCAGCGATCCGGTGGTGAAGGCGATGGACACCAGCGCCGGGCCACCGGACGCGCGGGGCTGGGTGACAGCGGTCCTGCCGATCGAGTCGCTCACCCACGCCCACGGTGAGCTGCTGCGCCTCGGCGCCGACGTCGAGGTGCTGGCCCCGGCGGCGCTTCGCGAACGGCTGGCCGCCACGGCGGCCGGGCTCGCGGCGCTCTACTCCCCCACCTGAACAGCCCCGACCGTCTCCACAGTGGAAGCGTCGGGGGCGTCGATTGTCGTCACGGTGTGCCACCCTGGGACGGTCATCAATGGTCACCGGAGGTGAGGGCCACGTTACGGCTACGCGCACTGGTCGCCGTCCCCGGCACCGGGCCGGTGACCCTCGACGTTCCCGCCGGCACGCTCGCCGCCCTGGTGGCGCCGCCCCGGTTCGGCACTGCGGTCGCCCGGGTGCTGGCCGGGCTGGCCCCGCCGGTGACCGGTCGCGTCCTCGTCGGCGACCGGGACGTCACCAGCCTGCCGCCGCCCCGCCGGCAGATCGGCTACGTGCCCGCCGGTGGCGCGCTGCTGCCGCAGCTCACAGTGCGGCGCAACATCGAGTACGGCCAGCGCAAACGCGAACGTGTGCACGAGGTGGCCAACGACTGGACGGCCACAGTGGTCGACCGGCTCGAGTTGGCGCTCTCCCTGGCCCTGCTGCCACATCAGATCTCCGACGCCCAGCGGTTCCGGGTGGCGCTCGCCCGAGCGGCGGCCTGCCTGCCCGAGGTGCTGGTGGTCGACCTGCCGGCCGGTTCGGCGGGCGACAGCCGCCTCGGTGACCTGATGCCTCGCCTCTCGCCGCCGGACGCCCCCGGCGTGGCGGTGCTGGTCTGCACCGCCGACCCGGCCACCCTGGCGGAGATACCGGTGCGGCACGAGCTGGTCACCGAGCCGAGCGAGGCGGCCCGATGAGGCCGGCCGCCCGGGTGAGTCGGCGTACGCTGCTGCGCGCCGCCGCCGCCGCGGGCGCCACCGCCCTGGCGGCCGGCTGCTCCGGCGGTAGCCGGTCGGTGCAGGTCGCCGTGGTCTGGAGCACCAGCGAACTGGACCGGTTCCGCGAGGTCGTCGCCGGCTACCCCGCCCCGGTGCAGGTGATCAGCGCCGGCAACGACATCGACGCGTTCCTGCGTGCCCGACACCTCGCCGGCACCAGCCCGGACGTGGCGATCCTGCCGCGCCCCGGCCTGGTCACCGAGTACGCCCAGCGCGGCTGGCTGAGCCCGGTGCGCGCGTCCACCGAGTACGCCGTGCCCGCCGGTCTGGGCGAGCTGCTGACGGCCGAGGGCCAGCGCTACGGCGTCTGGGTCAAGGCGGCGCACAAGTCGCTGGTCTGGCACCTGCCCTCGATGCTGCCCGTGCAGCCGGCCAACTGGGACGCGCTGGTCCGGCGGACCCGGGAGCTCGGTGCGCTCGCCAGGCGCGACGGCGGGCCGGCGCCCCTGGCCATCGGCGCCGCCGACGGCTGGGTGCTCACCGACTGGTTCGAGAACGTGCTGGCCGACATGGCACCCGAGAGTTACAACGCCCTGGGCCGGCCGGACGCCGACTGGCAGGGCAGACCGGTGCGCGAGGCGCTGGACCGGCTCGCCGGGTTGTGGAGCATCAACGGGGCGTTCGTCGGCGGCGGTCGCCGCGCCCTGCTCACCCAGTACGAGGAGTCGGTGATCCAGGTGGTGCACACGAAGCGGGCGGTGATGCTCGTCGGAGCCGACTTCACCGCCGACGTCGCCGACCCGTTCCAGCGCGGCCCGGAGGCACCTGTCACGTTCCGGTTCCCGGGCGCCCAGCCGGGCGGCGGCCCGCTGATCGTCGGCGGGGACGCGGCGGTGGCGTTCGCCGACGCCCGGGGTGGAGTCGAGCTGGTCGAGTGGCTCACCAGGGCCGACTCGTTCCAGCCGTGGCTGCGCGACGGCGGCTACCTCTCGCCCAACACCAACGTCGCGATCGGCAGCTACCGGGATCGCGTCGGCCAGGGTCTCGCCGAGGAGATGCGGGCCCCCGGCACCCTGCGTTTCGATCTCTCCGACCAGTTGCCCGGCGCGTTCACCGGCTCGGACGGGGTCGGCATCTGGCGGATCATGCAGGGCTTCTTCGCCGACGTCACCGACGGGGTCCGCGCCAGCGAGGCGATCCGCCGGGCCACCGGCCTGCTCGCCGCGGCGGCCCGCAGCGCGGGGGGCGGCCGATGAGCCAGGTGCGGGTCCTCGGCGAGCTGGCGGTCCTCGACGACGTCGGTCCAGCTCGGCGCGGTCGGGCCTATCCGGCGGCGGGGGCCACGTCGGCCCTGCTGCTGCCGGCCGCGGTGCTGCTCGGCGGGCTGGTGCTGTGGCCGGTGCTGCGGACCATGCACGCCAGCGTCACCACCGACGGTCGCTGGGTCGGCGCGGCGCACTTCCGGAACGCGCTCGCCGCCCCGGGCACCGGCGCGGTGGTCGGTCGGACGGTCCTCTGGGCGCTGCTGGTGCCGGCGGTGGTGACGGCACTGGGCTATCTGCTCGCCGCCGCGTCCCGCCGTTCCGAGGAGGGCGGCCTGGTCCGGTTGATCCTCCTGGTGCCGGTGGCGTTGCCGCTGGTGGTCACCGGGGTCACCTTCCGGCTGATGTACGACCCGGACCCGAGCCGGGGGCTGGCCACACTGGTCGCGACCCGACTGGCCGGCCGCTCGGTCGAGGACGCGCCGCAGTTGCTCGGGCCGGGAATGGTCACCGTCGCGTTGATGTCGGCGTTCGTCTGGGCCTGGGTCGGGTTGGCGGTGCTGGTCTTCCGCTCCGCGCTGGACGCGGTGCCGCCGAGCCTCGCCGACGCGGTCCGCGCCTACGGCGGTACGCGTCGCCACGTGCTGTGGGACGCGCAGTGGCGGCCACTGCTGCTGCGGACGACCGCCGTGGTTTTCGCGTTGGTGGCGGTCGGCACCAGCCGCACGTTCGACCTCATCCTGGTGATGACCCCAGGTTCGGTCCGCGACGAGGCCTCGGTGCTGGCGCTGCGGATCTGGCAGACGTCCGGGGGCACCACCACCGGCGACGGCGCCGCGCTCGGCGTGGTGTGGCTGGTGGCGGTGATCGGCGGGATCATGGTGGCCGCGCTCTTCGTCCGGCAGGCCTGGCCCCCGCCGCGCGTCGAGGCGGCACCGGAGCCCACCCCGGTCGCCCCGCCTCGGCGGGTGTTCCGGCTGCTCGCGGCGGGTGCCGCCATCGCCTGGCTGGTGCCGCTGGCGGTGCTGGTCGCCACGTCGGCGCACGGCCGGGTGGACGCCGCCGCGCGCGGCTGGTGGTCAACGCCGCCGAGTGGCGAGTCCTACCGCGACCTGGTCACCGGCACCGAGCTGTGGCGCACGCTGGGCTTCACCCTGCTGCTGGCCACCGCGGTGACCGCCACGGTGCTGGTGGTCGCGCTGCTGGCCGCGTACCCGTTGGCCTGGCTGACCGGGCCGGCCGCGCAGGCCACCGGGCTGCTGCTGCTGGCGGCCAGCGTCGTGCCGATCCAGGTCATCGCCGGGCCGGTCAACGAGGTGCTGGGCCTGGTCCTCTCCTCCGGCACGGCCCAGGGCCTGGCCCTGGTGCACATCGCGCTGGGTGTGCCGTTCGCGGTGCTGGTGCTGCGCAACGCGTTCGCCGACCTGCCGGTGGAGCAGGTCCGCGACGCCCGGTTGGGCGGGCGTCGGTGGTGGCACACCCTGCGCCGGTTGGCCCGGCACAACCTGTCGGCGGTGGTGGCGGTCTCCGTACTGGAGTTCGTCCAGGTTTGGAACGACCTGGTGGTGGGACGACTGTTCGGTGGGCCGGGGTCGTCGCCGCTCGGGCCGTTCCTGGCCGAGCAGACCCGCAGCTTCGTGAGCAACAGTGGGGCGCTGGCCGCCAGCTCGGTGCTCGCCTCGGTGCTGCCGGTGGTGCTGGTGGTCCTCTCGCGGCGGCACCTGGTCGCCGGGCTCGTCTCCGGAGGTGTGCGGTGACCGGGCCGGGTGGTTCGCGTGGCGGCTCGCGGTGGCCGGCGCTGATCGCGATCGGCGGCGTGGTCGGCAGCGTCCTCGCCAACGTGGCCAGCAACCTGGCCGGCAACGTCCTCTCCGAGCTGGCGGCCAGCGTGCTCGGGCCGGTGACCATCGTGCTGGCCTCCGGCGGCGTCGTCGGTTACGTGGTGTACGAGGTGCGCCGCCGCCGAGGTGGCCGGGAGGTCGACCCCGAGCCGACGGAGGTGCTCACCACCCCCGCCGCCGGGGCGCCCAATCTGCCCTACACGGCCGAGTTCACCGGTCGTGAGGAGCACGTCGACGCACTGGTCGGTCTGCTCACCCGGGAGCACGCCGTGGCGGTTCTGGGCCGACGCGCGGTGGGCACCTCCGCGTGCGCGGTGCAGGCCGCGAACGAGTGCCGGGAGGACTTCCCCGACGGGCAGTACTACCTCGACCTGCGGCGGCGCGGCCGACCCCGCTCGGCCCGGCAGGTGCTCACCGCACTGGCCCGGATCCTGGGCACCGCCCCGCCGACATCCGGCCGGCCGGATGCGCTCGCCGCCGCCGCCGACGCGCTGCGCCGTCAGCTCGACGGTCGCAAGATCGTGCTGGTGCTGGACAACGTCGACCGTCCCGACCAGGTCCGGCCACTGTTACCGCCCACCGCGCGCACCTGCCGCCTGTTGCTCGCCGGTGGTCCGGCGCTGGTCGGTCTGGAGGGCGTGGTCGCACACTGGATCGCCGAACCGGGCACGTCCGAGGCGGTGGAGCTGTTCGCGACGGCGGGCGGGGCCGCGCCCGCCGCCCGGGTCCGTCGCGCCGATCCGCGCACCGATCCTGCGGTACGCGAGATCGTCGACCTGTGCGGGCGGCAACCGCGTACCGTCCGCGCGCTCGGTTATCGCACCGCTCAGCACGGCTGGCGGCACTCCGACGTGCTGGACGCGCTGCGCCGCGCGGTGCAGACGCCACCGCACCAGCGGCTCGCCGTCTCACCGGCGGCCCGCCTGGTCACCGAACGGGACATCGCGTACCGGGTGTTGCCCCGCCAGGCCCGACGGTTGTACCGGCTGATGTCGCTGGTCCCCGCCCCGGTGGACCGGCCCACCATCGCCGCGCTGGCCGGGCGGCACCCCGAGCTGGTGACCGCACTGCTCGACCGGTTGGCAGCGGCGGCGTTCGTGGTCGGCGCGCCCGGCGACCGGTACGAGATCCGCCCTCTGCTGGCCGGCAGCGCCCGACTGCACCTGCGGGACGCGGATCCGGTCCGGGCCCGGGTCGCCGCGCAGGCCCGACTGACCCGGCACCTGGCCCGCCGGGCCGAACGGCACGCGGCCAACCTGGCGGTGCTCGGCTCACCGGGAGACCGAGAGTGGTCGCTGCCGCTTGACGACGACCCGTACGGCTGGTTCGACCTGCACCAGGAGCTGCTGCTGGCGGTGGTGCGGGTGCCGGCCGGCGCCAAGGAGACACTGCCCCGCCGGGTCCGTCGGTGGTGGTTCCGGTTGGCAGTGGCGCTGTGTGGGTGGCTGGCGTACGCCGAGCGGCTCGACGAGTGGGAGCAGGTCTGTCGCACCGTGCTGGCCACCCCGACCGCCGACGACCGTCCGGAGATCGCCGGGTGGGCGCACAACGAGTTGGGGGTGCTGCGTCGACGCCGGCACGACCCGCAGGGGGCGGCGGCCGCGCTCACCCTCGCGGTCAACGAGCGGGGGCGGCGGGGCAACGCCCAGGCGCGGATGAACCTCGGCCTGGCCCTGCTCGACCTGGGGCAGCTCGACGACGCGGTGGAGCACCTGGAGATGTCCCGCCGACACCGCTCCGGCGCCGACCGGGCCGGGCACGCCCTCACCGAGCTGGGCCTGGGCGCGGCCCAGTTGGCCCGGGGCGAACCGGACACCGCGCACCACCACCTGGTGCGGGCGGCCAACACGTTCCGGTCGGTGGGTGACGCGCGCGGGTACGCGGCGGCGCTGACGAACCTGGTGCTGGTGCACGCGGCGCTCGGCGAGCACCTGGACGCCGCCCAGGCGTGGCGGGCCGCACTGCGCGAGTACGAGTCGGTAAACGACCCGACGAGCCGGGCGACGGCGCTGCTCAACGCCGGGGCGACGCTGCTGAGCAGCACTCCGGGGCAGGCGCGGACGGCGTACGAGCTGCTGGCCGAGAGCCGCCGGCTGCGCGAGGAGACCCGGCCGACCGCCGGGCTGGCACGTACCCTGCTCTACCTGGGTGACGCCTGCGCCGCGCTGGGCGACCAGGCCGACGCGCGGCGGCACTGGGCGGACGCGGCGGCGGTGGCCGAGGAGGTCGCCGACGCCCAGGGGCTGGCCGCCGCCGACGCCCGACTGGAGGACGACGCCGACACCCGAGTGACGTAGGTCGCCCACTGTAGCCGCTGGCACAGGTCTGGGAGACTGGACTCTAAATTTGCTTCGCTACTCATTGTTTCCCAGACTGAGCAATTATGGGGGGTTTTGTCGCGTTTCGGAGTTCGCGGAACGCATTGATCGCTCCGCGAGCACGGTGCGCCGATGGGAGGCTGAAGGCCGGATTGTCGCCGGACGCACCCCCACCGGCCAGCGGTACTTCGACGAGTCCGATGTGTGCGCCCGTGCTCACTCCCGGTTTTTCGCGAGACGACCGGAAGGTGATCGTTTACTGTCGGGTGTCTTCCGCCGGACAGTGCGACGACCTTGCGTCGCAGCGCACCGCCATGAAGACGTTCTGCCTAGCCCGAGGGCTGGCCGTGCACGAGTGGGTCAGTGAGATCGGCGGTGGTATGGATTTGCTGCGGCCCAAGCTTCTCAACGTCATGAGCCGAGTCAACGCCGGGCAGGTGTCGACGCTGGTCATCGCCCACGAGGACCGGCTGGGCCGGTTCGGCTTCGACTATCTCTCCTACGAGGCTGAGGTGGCCGGATGTGAGCTGTTGGTGACCAACCAGGAATCGCTGTCACCGCGGGAAGAGATGGTGGCCGACCTGCTGTCGATCGTGCACAGTTTCTCAGGTCGGCTCCATGGCCTGCGCCGATAAGAGAAGCCGATGAAGACCGACGACTTGAACGGGGTGCCCGGTGAAGACCACCCGGATCGCTTACTCGCAGCGACTCAACGTCGGCAAGTATCTTGCGCTGGCCGAGCAGGCCCGGCGACTCGGGCGGGTACGCAGTGAGGTATGGCGCCGCTACGGCTCCGTGGCCGGGGCAGGGCTGACGGACCGGCAGGTCCGCGACCAGTGGTTAGCCGAGGGCACACACCGACGGTTCGAGGTGCTGGCCAACGCGTGGAAAGAGACCGTCCGTGACGCGATGGCCGACATCACCGCCAGCCGGGAGTCGGCGAAGGCGGTGGTACGTCGGGCGGTTGGGCATCATACCTCAGACCCCGCCGCGCGCAGACGGCTGTTGGGGCTGCTCAAGACCAACAAATGGTCCGGCGACGCATACCTGGCCCGGCAGATGCGCAAGCACTGGCGGCGCGGGCAAAACCACACCCACAACCAAATCGTGGTGCGCGCCGACAAGCACCACACCCATGTCGACGGCAACGGCCTTCTGTGGCTGGCCGTGCCGGGGCTCGTGCGGCGTCAGCTCGTGCGTATCCCGCTGAATACCACCGTCGCGCCGAGGGGCACGCTGCGGCTGATCCTGCGCGGCGACCGGGTCGAGGTCCACTACCAGATCGACGCCGCCACCATGAAGACCTCACAGCGTCCGTGCGGCGGAGCGACGATCGGCGTGGACAAAGGCTACACGGAGGTACTGACCGACTCCGACGGCAACCACCACGGCGCACGCCTCGGTCGGTTACTGACAACAGAGTCGGATCGGACCAAGGAACGCAACCGCCGCCGGGCGAAGCTGCGTTCGATCGCCAACAACGCCGCCCGACGCGGCGACCAGGCCAAGGCGGACCGGATCAGCCAGAACAACCTGGGAACCGTCAAGCGTGACCGTCAGGCCGCCCGCCACCGGGCACAGGTCCGCACGGAGATCTTCACCGCTGTACATCGAGTCGTCGACAAGGCCACCGTCGTCGTGGCCGAAAACCTCACCAAGACCTTCGCCGGGCGTAAACCGCTCGGCAGGGACACCAACCGACGCCTCGCCGCGTGGACCAAAGGAGTCACCGCCGAGGCACTGGCCAGCGTGTCGGAGCGCAGAGGTTCTGCGCTCGTGCACGTCAACGCCGCCTACACCTCACAAGTCTGTCACCGCTGCGGCTGCCTCGGCCGCCGCGCCGGGGACCGGCTTCACTGCACAGTGTGCGGGGTGGTGTGGCAGGCCGACGTGAACGCCGCGATCAACGTCCTGCAACGACACGGTGACCCCGACATCACCCTGCGCACCCCGCATAACTTGGTGAAGCAGATCGTGCAGACACGGGCCGATCGCCACCGGAGCAGACTGCCGCTCCCGGACTTCAGCCCAGCCCTGCTGCGCGAAGAGCGAATCATCCGGAAGTCTCACCCCGATCAGGTGTGAGCAACAAGAAGGAAGCAGACTCTGTGATCGTGGACGCGCTCTCGGTACGGGGACTCAGTCGCAACTTCGGCAACCTGGTCGTGCTCGACGAGGTGAGCTTCACGCTCCCGGCGGGCCGGATCGCTGTGGTGCTGGGCCCGAATGGCAGCGGCAAGACGACTCTGCTGCGCTGTGTCGTCGGCGCTGACCGGCCGGACGCGGGTGAGGTGCTGGTGCAGGGCCGCCGGGCCGACGAGACCGATCCTCAGGTGCGGGCGCTGGTGGCGGCCGCCCTGGACGACATCGACTTCTTCCCCGACCTGTCGGTGGTCGAGCACCTGGAGTTGGTCGCGTACGCCCACGGGGGTGACGCCGAGCCGGTCGAGGAGGTCCTCGCCGAGCTGGGTCTGGAGCCGGCCCGCGACCAACTGCCTGTGACGCTGTCCAGCGGGCAGCGCCGCCGGTTGGCGCTGGCGTCCTGTTTCGTCCGGCCCCGTCGGGTGCTGATCCTGGACGAGCCCGAGCAGCGGCTGGACGTCCGCGGGCGACAGTGGCTCGCCGACCGACTCCTGCGGGAACGGGCGGCGGGCACGGCCGTGCTGTTGGCCTCGCACGACCCGGAGCTGATCGACGCGGTGGTCGACGAGCGCATCGAGATCGGCAAGTGACCGCCGCGCCGGCCACGATCGCCGACACGCCGGCAGCGGTGCCGACCGCCCGGCAGGTGCGGACGCACCTGCGCAAGGCCCGCAGCCGGCACCACGACCATTCCCTCGGTGACGTGCTCGGCGACGCGTACGTCATGGTCCTGTTCGTGGGCATGTACGGCTGGTTCGCGATCAGCGCCAGCCGCGACCTGCTGGACTCCCCAACGGTGGGGCAGGCCGAGCCGGGCGTGCGGTGGTGGCTCGCGGTCGCCGCGCTGCTGGCCGGCGCGGGGCTCGCCTGGCGTGGTCTGCGCGCGCTCGGCCCACTGCTGGTGACCCCGGCGACGCAGAGCTGGGCGACCAGCGCGCCCATCGACCGGCGGGCCTGGTTGGCGCCGCGTTTCGTCCTGTTGCTGCTGGGAGCGGCGTGCGGCACCGCGGCGCTCGGAGTGGCAGTGGCGGCGCTCGGTGGGGTCAGCGAACCGTCAGCCCTGGGCTGGGCGGCGGCGGCGGGCGCGGGCTGGGGCGCGGCCGCGCTGGCGCTGAGCGTCGTCGCCCAGAGCAGCCGGTCGGGGCGACGCTGGCCGACAGTGGTCGGGGCCGTGCCGATGGTGACGGCGGCCGTGATCACCGCCCTCGTGGTGCTCGTCGGTCGCCTCGGCGACGGGCTGTCCCGGCCGGCGACGACACCGACCGTCGCGTTGTTCTCCGCCTCGGTGCCCCTCGCGGGCCTGGGCATGATCCTCGCGGTACGCGCGCTGCCGCGGGTCGACCGGGCCACCCTGACCACCGGCGCGCAGTTCGCCAACGCCGCCGCCACGGCCACGATCCTGCTGGACCCGAGCCTGCTCGCCAGCCTGGTGGAGAGCCGCCGCTGGCGCCGGATCGGCCGGGTTCGCAGCCGCCGGTTCCGGCCCGGCCCCGGCTGGTGGGCGCTGCTCCAGGCCGACGTACGCCGGCTGCGCCGCCACCCGAGCGCCGTGCTGATCTGGGCGGCGCTGATCGGGGTGCAGTACGCTGCCGCGCTCGCCCTGCCCGGGTTGGCCGGGGCCGCGCAGGTGGTGTTCGCGTACCTCGCCGCCAACCGGCTGACCGGTGGTCTGCGGTCGGTCAGCCGCTCACCCGGGCTACGCCGGGCGCTCGGTGGCAGCGACAACCTGCTGCGCGGGATCCATGTCGTGGTGCCGGCTGTCGGTGCGGGCGTGTGGTGGTTGCTGACAGTGCCGACCGTCGACCCGGGGCCGGCCTGGCTGGCGCCGACGCTGGCGCTGGGGGTGGTGGCCGCCGCGTTCCGGGCCGGCACCCGCCCGCCGATCGACTACGGCGGCGCGACGGTAAACACACCGTTCGGGATGATCCCGGTCGACCTGATGCGGCAGGGGTCACGGGGGCCGGCGCTGCTCGCCGTGCTGGTCCTCGTCCAGCTGTTCCTGGGCTGATTCCCAGCATGCCGCTGCCGATGGTCAACGGTGGCCGAGCGCTGCGGCGACAGCGGCGACGCCGTCCTCGATCTCGGTGGTCGTACGAGCCGCGTAGCCGAGCACGAGGCCGGGCCGGTACGGCCGCTGGCAGTGCCAGGACAGCGGTTGCACCTTCACCCCGCGCGCCAGGGTCGCCGCCGCCAGCTCGGTGTCGACCACTGCATCGTCCAGCGTGATCATCAGGTGCAGACCGGCGGCGGCGCCGTGCACCGTCGCCGACGGCAACGCGCGGGCCAGCGCGGCGATCATGGCGTCCCGCCGGCGGATGTGTCGGCGGCGCAGCAGCCGCAGATGCCGCTCGAAGGCGCCGGAGGTCATCATCTCCGCCAGCACCAGTTGCGGTAGCACGGCGTTGCCCAGGTCGGCGTTGCGCTTGGCGGCGACCACGGCCTCCCGCAGCCGCGCCGGCACGAGCAGCCAGCCGACCCGCAGGGCGGGGGCGAGCAGTTTGGAGACGCTGCCGGCGTAGCAGACCTGCTCGGGCAGCAGACCACGCAGCGCCGGCACCGGAGGACGGTCGTAGCGGTGCTCGGCGTCGTAGTCGTCCTCGATGATCAGACCGCCGGCCCGCGCCCAGGCGACGAGGTGGCGGCGGCGGTCACCGTCGAGCACCACGCCGGTCGGGAACTGGTGCGCGGGGGTGAGCATCACGGCCGGTACGCCGCTGGCGGTCAACTCGTCGACCCGCAGCCCGGCGTCGTCGACACTGATCGGCGGGGTGTCCATCCGCCAGTTGTTCAGGTGCTGGCGCACCCCGAGCGAGCCCGGGTCCTCGACGGCGATCCGATCGACGCCGGCGGCGCTGAGTGCCTGGGCGAGCAGCCCGAGCGCCTGGGAGACCCCGGCCACGATGATCACCTCAGCGGGATCGACGCTGATGCCGCGGTTACGGGCCAGCCAGGCGGCGACGGCCTGTCGCAGCACGGGCGTGCCACAGGGGTCGCCGTAGCCGAGGTCGGCCGCGGCGAGGCGGCGCAGCACGCTCCGTTCGGCACGCAGCCAGTCCGCGCGCGGAAAGGCGGCCAGATCGGGTACGCCGGGCGTCAGGTCGATTGTCGCGTGCGCCGCGCGTAGCGCCTCGAAGATGTGGGTGCCCGGTGCCGGCGGAAAGGTCGTGACCGGCGCCGGCGCGGCGGCCGCTGTGGGTGTGGGCGGGGCCGGCGCGGCGACGACGACAGTGCCGGCCCGGCCCCGACCGGCGATGTGCCCCTCCTCGGTCAGGCGCTGGTACGCCTCGGTGACCACGCCCCGGGAGACACCGAGGTCGGCGGCGAGCACCCGGGTCGGGGGCAGCCGGTCGCCGACCGGCACCCGCCCTTCGGCGATGGCCTGCCGAAGCCGGTCGGTCAGCCAGTCGGCGCGCCCGCCCGGCGTCGCGTCGGTGATGGTCAGGTGCAGGAAGTCGGACCCGGCCGATATGGACCTCTCGGATGCAGTCGCTTTGGCTCTGCCCATCGGACCATTGTGGCAGCAGAGTGAGCAGGAGCCAGACCCACCAACTCCGCCGGAGGACGATCGTGACCATCCCGTTCCTGATCACCACGCTGATCGTGGTGGTCACCCCCGGCACCGGGGTGATCTTCACGCTCTCCGCCGGTCTTTCGCGGGGTGCACGGGCCGGGGTGCTGGCCGCGTTCGCCTGCACGCTGGGGACGTTGCCGCATCTGCTGGCCGCGATGACCGGGCTGGCCGCGCTGATGCAGACCAGCGCCGTGGCGTTCGAGACCGTCCGCTACCTCGGCGTCGGCTACCTGCTCTACCTGGCCTGGTCCATGGCACGGGACCGTGACGCCTTCGCGGTGACCACCGACGCCCCGCCCCGCTCGGCGATCCGGGTGATCGTCTCCGGGGTGCTGGTCAACCTGCTCAACCCGAAGCCGACGATGTTCTTCGTCGCGTTCCTGCCGCAGTTCGTGGACACCACGGCACCGGGCTCGACCCGAGCGATGCTCGGTTGCGGCGCGGTGTTCATGCTGCTCACCTTCGTGATGTTCAGCGGCTACGGCATCTTCGCGGCCCGGGTACGCGACCGGGTGCTGACCCGACCCCGGGTCACCGACTGGCTGCGGCGAACGGCCGCCGGCACGTTCGTCGCGCTCGGCGTGACCCTCGCCCTCACCGAACGATAGGACCACAGTGCACTTCGAACATTCTCCGCGGCTTCGCGACGCGTACCCCGACCTGGTCGCCGGTGTGGTGCAGGCCGCCGGAATCACCGCCACCGCCGACGTCGCGGGACGCACGGCCGACTATCTCACCGAGGCCCGACGGCGGTTGACCGCCGGCGGGGCCGAGAGCGGGTTCCCGGAGATCCAGGCGTGGCGGCGGGCGTACACGGCGATGGGGCTGCGACCCACCAAGTACCGGTGCGCCGCCGAGGCGCTGCTGCGTCGGCTGCGCCTGGACGGCGATCTGCCCCGGGTACACCCGCTCGTCGACCTCTGCAACGCCATCTCGGCCGCATACGCCATCCCGGTCGCGGCGCTCGACCTGGACCGCGTCGACGGCGACCTGGTGGTCCGGCCGGCACACGGCGACGAGGCGTACCTGAGTTTCGCTGGCGACACCGAGCATCCAGAGCCGGGCGAGGTGACCTTCGTCGACTCCGCCGGCCGGGCACACGCCCGACGGTGGACGAACCGGCAGAGCGGCTGGTCGGCAGTGCGGGCGGGGACCTCGTCGGTGCTGATCGTCGCCGAGGCGCTGCACCGGGATGGCGGGCCGGCCGTGACCCGGCTGGTGGCCGACCTGGTAACGGAGCTGACCGACGGCTGGTCCGCCCCGACGGCCGCCGCGGTGCTCACCGCCGCCGCGCCCCGTTTCCGCACCTCGACGGCAGATGGTCAGCCGGTGTCGCCGGGCAGCAGGTGACGGTAGCCGGGGATCGTCTCGGCGAACCAGCCCGCGACACTGGCCAGGCCACGGTCGTTGAGTTGCGCGTCGTGGATCGGGTACGCCGCCGCCGCGCCCACGGCGCCGGCGAACCGGATCGCCTCGTCGAGGCGCAGCCAGGACCCCTGGGCCGGGACGAGCAGGGTGCGCACCGGCTCGTCCGGCACATGCAGGGCGTCGCCCGGGTGATAGAGCTCGCCGCCGATCAGGTAGCCGAGGTTCGGGCAGTCGGGCTGCCCCTGGTGGATCGCGGCGTGCCGGCCGCCGTGCGCGCTGACCGGAATGCCGGCCGCCGTGAACAGCTCGCCCGCACGGACTCGGGTCACCGGCAGCGGGGCGAGATCCGGCAGTCGGGCGCCCTCCGGCGCGTACACGGGGACACCGAGACCGGCGAGCCGCAACACGTCGATGTGGTCGGTGTGCTCGTGGGTGACCAGGACGGCGTCCGCGCCGACCAGGGCTTGCGGCTCGCTCCACGTCCCCGGGTCGACGACCAGCACGCCGCCGTCGTGTTCGACGCGCACACAGGCGTGCGTGAACCGGGTGATCCGCATCAGGCGACGGTACGCCCGCCGGCGATGAGTAGTGGTCCCCGTGGCGGTTGGACCGGCCCCGCCGGGGTAGTGCGGCAGCATGCCACAGCGATACGACAACTACCCCAGAATCGCCATCGTCACCGGCGCGGACTCCGGCATCGGCAAGGCCTGCGCGGTGACGCTGGCCACTGCCGGCTTCGAGATCGGCATCACCTGGTACGGCGACCCCGACGGCGCGGAACGGACGGCCACCGAGGTCCGCGCCACCGGGCGGCGTTGCGAGGTCGCCGAGGTCGACCTGACCCAACTGCCGGACGCGGCGGCGGTGGTGGACGAGTTGGCCGACCGCCTGGGCGGCATCGGGGTGCTGGTCAACAACGCCGGCATCGGGGCCTCGGCGCCGTTCGTCGACACCGGGTGGGAGCAGTGGCGCGAGGTGCTCGCCGTCGACCTGGACGCGCCCTTCCTGTGCGCCCAGCGGGCCGCGCGACGGATGCGGGCCACCGGCGCCGGCGGTCGGATCATCAACATCACCAGCGTGCACGAACACGCGCCCCGGGTCGGCTCCGCCGCGTACTGCGCCGCGAAGGGCGGGCTCGGGCTGCTGACCCGCGTGATGGCCCAGGAGTTGGCCGCCGACGGGATCACCGTCAACGCCGTCGCCCCGGGCGAGATCGCCACGCCGATGACCGGCCAGGAGGATGTCGACCCGTTCACCCAGGAACGGCCCGGCGTGCCGGTGGGGCGGCCCGGCGACGCCCGGGAGGTGGCCGCCGTGGTCGCGCTGCTCGCCTCCCCCGCCGCCAGCTACGTCACCGGCGCGTCCTGGCCGGTCGACGGGGGCATGTCGCTGATGGGTCCCCAGGCCACGGCGTTGACGAACGACGACTGGCGATCGGTCTGAGCGACACCGGCGGGTGCCGTCAGCGCATCGGCGCGGCCGACGCCCGGACGATGTAGGCGAACTGCACACCGAACGCCACCACCGCGACCAGCACCCCGACCACTACCGTCAACGCGCCCCCGGCCCCGACGGTCGTGGCCACCAGGGCGATGCCGAGCCCGCTCAGCACGGCGTTGACCGCTCCCACGAGTGCGGCAGTGGTCAACACGAACTCCCACCGCCCCGGGCGCGTGCCGACCAGGTTCCAGGCGGTGCTCATGGCGTCGTCGGCCACCACCGCGTCGGCGAAGAAGTCGTGCTCGCCGGCTAGCTTGTGCTGGTAGTAGGCCCGGATGCGTTGGATCCGCCGCAGGTCCAACGAGTTCTCCACTGTGGTCTCCACCAACCGCAGGAACGTCAGCACCCCGAGGATGACCAGCGTCGGCAGCACCGCTGCCAGGTACGGGCGGACCAGCTTGTCGTTGCTGGCGACGAAGCCGAGGCCGATCAGCGCCGCCGACAGGACGGACAGGAAGATGGTGGCGCGGCCGGTGGCCTCGGCGATGGTGCCGGCGCGGGACGTCTGCAACGCGTAGTGCTCGGTGGTCAGCACGGTGAGAAGCGCCTGCTCGCGTTCGCTCTCGTCCACCCCGACACCCTCCGTGGTCGCACGACTCCGTTACCGTCACCCTATGAGCGGTGGAGCCGGTCCGAGCGGTGAACCAGCCGCTCGGAGAACGGGACAGCGCCCAGCAAAGCGGGCACGTATCCTCCGAACTCCGGTGATCAGCAAGCGGCGGTGGTGCCGACCGACGGCGGAAGGGGACCGGATGCCCGGGTGGGCTGGTCGGGGCGGGCGGCAACGACGGGCCTTCGTCGTCGGCGGGGCGCTCTTCGCGATCGCCGTCGTCATGCTGCTGGCCGCCTGGCGCAGCACCGGCTTCCTCAGCGACCTCCTGCTCAACCTCGGGGCCAGCGTCGTCCTCGCGGCCATCTCGTACGTCATCTTCGACCCGTTGTTCGAGGAGGCCCGCAAGGCGCGGGTGCAGGAGCACCTCAGCTTCGACCAGCAGGCGTTCGTGGCGCGGCTGCACCGCTCTGGGCGTCGGGTGCGCATTCTCGACACCTGGACGATCCTGCTGGAGCAACGGCACCGCGAGGAGACCCTGAGCGCGGTACGAGCGGCGCTCGCCAACGGCGCCCAGGTGCAGTTGCTTCTGCTCGACCCCGACTGCACCGCCGCCCAGCAACGCTCCGAGGAGCTGGAACGGCAACGGGTGGACGTGCCCCGACAGATCCGCACCAACCTGCGCCACCTGGCCGCGTTCGCCGACGCGCTCGACGCGCGGCTGCGCCACCGCCTCCAGGTCCGGCTCTACGACGCGTCCCCGTCGATCCAGCTCTACCAGTGGGACGGGCGGGCGCTGATCTCGTTCTTCCCGATCGGGAAGTTGTCGTTCAACGTGCCGCAGCTCGAGGTGGACATGGACAGCCCGTGGGGCGGGTTCGTGCACGCCCGGTTCGAGGAGCTGTGGGAGCACGAGCAGGCCACCCTCGACCTGGAGCGGTACTGGTCGGTCACTGTCACGCTGCGCCACGACGAGTCGGACGTGGTCGAGGTACGCGTGCCGTTCGTGACTGTGGACGGGCAGCACTACGTCGACTGCCGGGGGTTCCGGGTCACCGGGCCGCTGACGGTGCGAGCCGTGCTGCCGCCCCGCGCGCCCGGGGCGGCGCCCGGCGTGTTCGCGCTGGCCGAGCCCGCCGACGGGGACCGCACGCCGGTCGCCGTCGTGAAACGGCACTTCGACCAGAAGTACGGGCACGACGACGGCGAGCGGGACGTCCGCCGTCTGGTGCCGCCACCGGGCGATGCCCGTACGCCAGCGCCCCGCCCCGCGACGGCCGGTGACACGCACGCACGGTGACCCCCGACCGACCCGTGGGCGCGGCACAGGAAACAATGGTGGTCCACCCTGATCGCCAGGAGGACCGTCGGCGTGTCGCACCACACCGCACCGCCGTCCGGGGCGGCGCAGCTACGCGCCGACTGCGGACGCTGCTTCGGGCTGTGCTGCGTGGTGCCCGCCTTCGCCGCGTCGGCGGACTTCGCCATCGACAAGCCGGCCGGCTCGCCGTGCCCGAATCTGCGCCCCGACCACCGCTGCGGCATCCACACCGAGCTGCGGGAGCGCGGGTTTCCCGGCTGTACGGTGTTCGACTGCTTCGGTGCCGGGCAGCAGGTCGCCCAGGTGACCTTCGGCGGGCGGGACTGGCGGGACGCACCGGAGACCTTGCCGGCGATGGCCGAGGCGTTCGCGGTGCTGCGACCGCTGCACGAACTGCTCTGGTACCTCACCGAGGCGGTGGCGCTGGACCCGCCGGCCGACCTGCTCGCCGAGCTGGAACGCGCCCGCGCCGAGACGCTGACGTTCACCGAGGGTGACCCGGCGCAGCTTCGCGCGGTGGACGTCGCCGACCACCGGAACCGGGTCAACCCGCTGCTGTCCCGGGCCAGCGACGCGGCCCGCGCTCCCGGCGGCGCCGACCGGCGGGGCGCGCACCTGCTCGGGGTGGACCTGCGCCGCGTCGACCTCCGCCGGGCCAACCTGCGTGGGGCGCTGCTCATCGGCGCCGACCTGCGCGGGGCGGACCTCGGCCTGGCCGACGTCACCGGCGCGGACCTGCGCGGAGCCGACCTGCGGGGCGCGGACCTGCGGCGCACGCTCTTCCTGCACCAGACCCAGCTGGACGCCGCCCGGGGTGACACCCACACCTGGCTGCCGCAGACGCTCACCCGGCCGGCGCACTGGACGGCGCTGCCGCTCACCCCGGTCCGTCAACCGTCCCGCTCCCCCGCCCGTCGGGGTCGTCGCCGCTGACCGCGAGGTTTCGGCCCTGACGACGCCGGGTAGCCAGCGCCGACGCGGACCGGCATCGACGGGGGGCACGGCGTGGGCTACCGAAATCGCCAAGGTGAGCAGCCGGGCGACCCGCAGCACAGCGAGGACGAGGCCGGCCAGGCGCCACTGGTGCAGGTCGACGCGGACACCGAGGTCCCCGCACCGGCGGACACCGACGTCCGGCCCGACATCGTGACCGAGCCCGACAACTCGGGCGTCGCCGGTGGTTCGTCCGGCAGCAGCGGCGGCGGTTCCAGCATGCCGGGGCACCCGGACGCGACTCGCTGACCCGGGATCAGCGGCTGGTCAGCGCGCCCCGGGCCTCGGTCATGCCCTTGTTGGCGAGCCCGTCGGCCCGCTCGTTCTCCGGGTGGCCGTTGTGCCCCTTGACCCACAGCCAGGTGACCTCGTGCCGCTCGCAGGCCGTCTCCAGCCGCTGCCACAGGTCGGCGTTCTTCACCGGCTGCTTCGCGGCGGTCCGCCAACCGTTGCGCTTCCACGACGCCAGCCAACTGGTGATGCCGTTGCGCACGTACGTGCTGTCGGTGTGCAGCTCCACGGTGACCGGCCGGTTCAGGCTCTCCAACGCCTGGATGGCCGCCATCAGCTCCATCCGGTTGTTGGTGGTGGGCGTGGCCTCACCGCCGCACAGCTCCCGCTCGTGATCGCCGTAGCGCAGCAGCGCACCCCAACCACCCGGACCGGGGTTGCCACTGCACGCCCCGTCGGTCCAGATCTGCACGCCCCTGCCGGCCGCCGCGTCCACCATGCCCGGCAACCTACCGGGCGCGGACGTCGTCCTCCCCGCTCGGGGGGCCGCCGCGCCGAGCCGTCGGCGTCGAACCCACCACAGCGGGTGGGATGGCCGGCGCGGGCCGGGTGGGGCGCAGCCGGTCGCGGACCCGGTGTGCGGCGTCACCGGCGGTCGCGGCGATCATCGGCATCAGCCGGGTCGAATTCATGATCGCGACCTCCTCGGCCGGAGTGGTGCCGCCGTCGAGGAAGCGCAGCACCCGCTCGGCCGGGTTGCGGTCGAAGAGCCTGTCGAAGAACTCGGGGCCGCCCACCCCGCCCCGGTCCAGCGCCCGCAGTGCCACCGCGTCCATCCAGCGGTGCCGGCGCGGGTACGCCGGCTCGGGCACCGGCGCGCGACCCGCGGCGAGGGCGCGGGCCACCTGATCGGCCTGGCGGTACATGGCGGAGAAGGTGAAGCCGGTGGAAGGGCGGGTCGCGCCACCGGCCGTGCCGAGCCGGACCACGCGGGGGGTGGGCCGGGCCGGGAACGGCGCGTCGGTCATCGGGATCACCCCGTTCTCCACCTCGCGCACCCGCAGCCCGGTCGGATCCAGCCCGAGCAGATCCCGGTAGCCGGCCAGCGCCGCGTCGTACCCGGCGTCGGTCAGCAGGTCCGGCGAGAACTCGGTGTACTCGACAAGGGCGTAGCGGTCGCTCACCGGCAGCACGTACCCGAAGGAGACGCCCCGGGGCGGCTGCGGGGTACGAAAGTCCATCAGCACCGCACGCGTCGGGTCGAACACCGGCCGGTCCGCCTCCAGCCACCACCCCCGGAAGTGCTGCAACCAGGTGGTACGCCCCGCTCGCGCCGGCGGGCGGGGACGGGAGTCGAGCACCCAGCCGGCCCGTACGCCGCGCCCGTCGCCGGTGCCCACCAGCACCCGGTCACCGTCGTCGCGCACCGTCTCGGCGGGCGCGACGATCCGGGTGGCGTCGAGGCGACGCTCGGCGTCGGCAGCCCGGTCGTAGACCGGGCCGGAGCGGAGCATGGCGTACCGCAGCGGGGTGAGGTCCAGGACGCGGCGTCGCGCCGCCGTCGCCACCTCGACCTGCTGCCAGCTCGCGCTGAGCAGCGGGTCCAGGTCGCTGTCGGGGTGACCCCAGAACGCCCAGGTGCGGTCCTGACCGCGCCGGCGCACCGGGTCGACGATGGCGATCCGCAGATCCCGGACACCGTGGCGGTCCAGTGCGGCGAGCAGCAACGACGCGGCGCCGCCGCCACCGAGCAGCGCGAGGTCGACGTCGAGCGGCGCGGAGTCGGTCACCCGCACCACGCTGCCACACGATCGCACCCGGTCGCCTGCCGCCACCGACGCCCAGATTGACAGGCAACCCATTGGTTGCCTAACTTGGCAGGCAACCACATGGTTGCCTGTCGCGGGAGGGTCGATGGACGACGCGTTCCGGGCGCTGGCCGACCCCAGCAGGCGTCAACTGCTGGACCGGCTCAACGAGCGCAACGGCCAGACCCTGCGGGAGCTGTGCGACGGGCTGGCCGGCACCCGACAGGCCGTCAGCAAGCACCTCTCGGTGCTGGAGGCGGCCCACCTCGTCACGACCGCGCGGCGCGGCCGAGAGAAGCTGCACTACCTCAACGCCGCCCCGATCAACGCCATCGCCGACCGGTGGCTCAGCCGCTACGACCGCGAGCGCGCCGCCACTCTGGCCGACCTGACCACCGCATTGGAGCGACAACCCATGGAGAGCCCGACCTTCGTCTACACCACCTACGTCACCACCACCGCGCAGAGGCTGTGGTCCGCGCTCACCGAACCGGCGTTCACCCGTCGCTACTGGGGTGGAGTCGCGCTGGTTTCGGACTGGCAGGTCGGGTCACCAGTGCTGTGGCAGGACGCACCGGACGGCGAGCCGCGCGACCTCGGCCAGCGGGTGCTCGTCGCCGAGCCGTACCGTCGCCTCTCCTACAGCTGGCACGGCTTCCAACCCGAGCACGCCGAGCACTTCGGCTGGTCCGCCGAGGAGCTGGCCGCCCGGCTCGGTGAGCGCCGGTCGACGGTGACCTTCGAGATCGAGCCGCACAGCGGGTCGACCGTCCGGCTGACCGTCATCCACGACGACTTCTCCCCCGACGGTGAGATGCACCGGGCGATCAGCGGCCAACTCGACGGCAGCGGCGGCTGGCCGGAGCTGCTGGCCAGCCTCAAGACCCTGCTGGAGACCGGTGAGCCGATGCCCGAGCCGACCCCGACCCGCTGACCCGAGGCGCGCCCCGATCCAAGATCCGCACAACTTCCGGGATGTAGTGGCCTCCGGACCGCGCGAGGCACCTACATCCCTGTTCTTGTGCGGATCTTGGACCGGCCCGGACGGTCGATCTCGGCGGGCCAGGCGGTGCATTTCCGCCGACACCGGCAATACCTCGCCATCGACACAGCGACGACAGCCCGACCGGATGGACATCGATCGGAGCACCGGTGCCGGTCGGGCCGTCCGGGCCTTTCCGCAGCTCTCCCCGCCTTCGGGTGGACACGTGACGGCAACGAGGATTTCTCATTTTCACCTGATCGAGGACCCAACCCACCTAGTGTTGGGCACACCGGTGCTAGTCACGGAGTTGGCCACCCGAACGACGTCCCACGCAGTCAGCGGACGAAAAGTGAGGGAAGACGCGTATGAAGGTCTCAACAGCACTCTGCTCGGCGGCGCTCGGCGTGGGCCTCGGCACGCTCCTGCTGCCAGGCGCCGCACTGGCCGACACCACTGTGTCACCGGCCACCACACCGGTCGGTGGGACCGTCGTGCTCACCGCGACGACCTGCAACCCGAAGTCGGGTGACGCCCTCTTCCGGGTCACCGGCCCCAACCGCGACCAGAACGTCCGATCCACCACGGCCGCCGCCGGCGGCGGGCTGAGCGCCGAGCTCTTCACCGCCGGGTTCACCCTGGGCACGTACACGGTGGCGGCGACCTGCGGCGACGGCAGCTCGGCCGGCACCGCAACCTTCGCCGTCACCCCGATCGGCGGCGCGCCGGCCGGCTCCGGCGGCGACAACCGTGACACCGGCGCTCTCGCCGCCGGCGGCACGCTGCTCGGCACCGCCCTCGCCGGCGCGGTGATCCTGATCCGCCGGCGCCGTCCGGTGTCCACTGTCGCCTCAGTGTGCGCGGTGGCCGGTGCCGTCGGCGGTGACGGGCAGGGGGCCGAGGACGGCGGTGATGATGTGGATGCGG
>NZ_JBEZGJ010000069.1:0-35153 GCF_040649965.1 Micromonospora sp. NPDC048843 | reverse complement strand
GGCGGGCGAGATCGCCACGGCGCTGCGAGCGCAGCTCGACGTCCTGGGCAAGGACTGATCACCGGGCTTTCCGCTCATCTGGCGAGCTGCCCGAGTGCATACCGCGCCGGTCGCCGGCCGCCAGGTCGGCCTCGAAACTCTCGGTCGTGGTCAGCGTGGCGGTGGTGAAGGGGCGCATGCCGTACTCGCGCAGGTAGCGGTAGCGCTGGTCGGTGGTGAGGGTGGCGAGCAACGACTTGCCGAGCGCTGTCGCGTGCGCCCCCTCGTCGAAGCCCGGGACCAGATCCTCCAGGTAGGGCGAGCGGTGACCCTCGGCGACAGCGGTGAGGGCCACCTGACCGCCGACGAACCGACCGAGGTAGTGGCTGTAGCCGGTGTCCAGGGCGGCCCGCCGCAGCGTCTCACCGACCGCCGGCGGGCCCCGGAACGCCGTCACCAGCTCCCGGTACCGGTCGGCCACCTCCAACCCCACGATGTACGTGCCATCCTCGCGACGGATCACGTAGCCCTCGTAGGCGAGGGTGCGGACCAGGTGGTAGGTGGTGGCCACTGTCAGCTCGCAGCGCCGGGCGATCTGCTTGACGGTCAGGCCCTTCGGGGCGCGACCGACCGACTCCAGCACCCGTAGCGCTCGGGACACGCTGCGAATCAGGTCCGAAGGTTCTGCCAAGGGGTCGCGCACAACCACCTCCGCCGCCGGGGACTTACACCATATGAAAAACAGGCCCGGTGCGAAATGCCTGTTCGGGTCGAGGATGCCAGATCACCATCCACAGGTTGTGCCCCGCCGGTCACCAGGAGTGCTGTGAGTGGGGCTCGCGTAGGTTTGCCGAACGATGACCGACACCTCCAACACCCCCGATCCGGCCGTTGCCCGACCCCGTCCGGTCCGGGCCAGCGCTGGCGCAGTCGCCACCACTGTGGCCTGCGTACTCCCCGTCTTCCTGCTCGGCGGTCTCGCCGTGCAGATGGGCACGGACCTCGGCTTCTCGCCGGCCGGCCTGGGCCTGGCCGTCTCCGTCTACTTCGGGGTCAGCGCGCTGGCCTCGGTGCCCTCCGGGCGGTTGGTCGAGCGGTACGGGTCGGCAGTGGTGGCCCGCTGCGGCATCCTGCTGGCCGCCGGGTCGATGCTGGCAGTGGCCGCCTTCGCCCGGTCGTACCCGGTGCTGGTCGGCCTGCTGGCGCTCAGCGCCGCCGCGAACGCGCTCGGCCAGCTGGCCAGCAACGCGGCGCTGGCCCAGCACGTGCCGGCCCGGCGGCAGGGGCTGTCCTTCGGTGTCAAGCAGGCCGCAATCCCGGTCTCCACACTGCTGGCCGGGGTGGCGGTGCCCACCATCGCGCTCACCGCCGGCTGGCGCTGGGCGTTCGTGGCCGCCGCCCTGGCCGCGCTGACGACGCTTGCCGCAGTACCCCGGCAGTTGCCCGGCCTGGCCCGACGGGCCGGCGCCGCGCGCGCCGGGCGGGCGACGGCGGCGCTGGTGGTGATCGGCGCGGCAGCGACATTGGCGTCGGCCGCGGCCAACTCGTTGGGCACCTTCCTGGTGGACTCCGCCGCGGCCCGGGGTCTGTCGCCGGGCCTCGCCGGCCTCACCCTGACCCTGGGCAGCGCGGTCTGCGTGGCGGCTCGGGTGGGCGCCGGCTGGATGGCCGACCGCCGCGAGACCGGCCACGTCGCCCTCATCGCCGCGATGCTGGTCGTCGGCGCGGTCGGGCTGGGCCTGCTCGCGTTGACCGGCTCGGTGCCGTTGGTGGTCGGCGTGGTGCTCGGCTTCGGCCTGGGCTGGGCCTGGCCCGGCCTGATGAACTTCGCCGTGGTCCGGCTCCACCCGCAGTCACCGGCCGCCGCCACCTCGATCACACAGACCGGGGTGTACGCGGGCGGCTGTCTCGGCCCGCTGAGCCTGGGCCCACTCGCCGCCCACCTCGGTTACCCGGTGATGTGGACCATCGCGGCCGTGGCGATGCTGCTCGCCGCCGCCCTCATGCTCGTCGGCAGCCGACTGTTGACCCGCGCCGCCGCCGCAGCGGGCCGGGGCGTGGATCAGCTGGTGCGGTCGGCGATGTAGTCGCAGAGCGACTCGAGCGCGCTGCGGGACGGGCCGTGCGGCAGCGGAGCGAGCTGCGCGCGGGCCTCCTCGGCGTAGCTGCGCACGGTTTCCCGGGCCCGCTTGAGCGCCGGGCTCTCCCGGAGCAGCCCCAACGCCTCGGCGTGCAGCGCGTCGTCGGTCAACGGGCCGGTCGCCAGGATCTCCCGCAGCCGCACCGACGACGCGTCGGAGTCGTCCGCCTCGCGGGCGTAGAGCACCGGCAGCGTCGGGACACCCTCGCGCAGGTCAGTGCCGGGCGTCTTGCCCGACTGCACCGACTCGGAGGCGATGTCCAGCAGGTCGTCGGAGAGCTGGAAGGCGACGCCGATCGTCTCGCCGTACCCGGCGAGGGCCTCGACGTGCTCCGGGGCGGCGCCACCGAACATGCCGCCGAACCGGGCCGACGTGGCGATCAGCGAGCCGGTCTTCTCGGCGATCACGTGCAGGTAGTGGGCCACCGGGTCGTCGTCGGCGCGCGGCCCGACCGTCTCCGCGATCTGGCCGTGCACCAGCCGGGCGAAGGTGCGCGCCTGCAACCGGACCGCCTCGGGGCCCAGGTCGGCGGCGATGTCCGCAGCGCGGGCGAAGAGGTAGTCGCCGACCAGGATGGCGACCGAGTTGGTCCACCGGGAGTTCGCACTCGGCGCGCCCCGACGGACGGCGGCCTCGTCCATCACGTCGTCGTGGTAGAGGGTGGCGAGGTGCGTGAGCTCCATCACCACGGCCGCCGGGACCACCTGTGCACCGGTCGGGTCACCGAACTGGGCGCCGAGCGCCACCAGCAACGGCCGGAAGCGCTTCCCGCCGGCCTCGACGAGGTGCCGGGCGGCCTCGGTGACGAACGGGTCGGCACTGGCGACGCTGGCCCGCAACTCGACCTCGACCGTGTCCAGAAGACCCAGCACGGACGCCTCGACACGAGGATCGGCGAGGTTGAGGCCAAGCGCGCCGAACTGACTCGTGCTCGCCCGACCCCGTCGACCGCCGGAGCCGGAGGCACCTGAACGCTCGCCCGCCGGTTTCACCACGCTATCAACCATGCCACACCCGTTCGACCTGCTCCGGCCCGGGGATACGCACCGGGGGCCGGCACGTGAACACGCGCCGGCCCCCGGTGATCGATCCTTCGGTCATCGAACGAATTCGGCGGCTCCGGCAGCCAGGTCGAGCAGCGGCGCCGGGGCGACACCCAACACCAGGGTCGCCAGCACACCGATCATCAGCGCGGCGGAGGTGAGCCCACCGGGCACCGTGACGGTCGGGGTGGACTCGCCCGGCTCGGAGAGCCACATCATCACCACGACCCGCAGGTACGGGAACGCGAGGATCATGCTCGTCAGCACACCGGCGATCACCAGCCAGGCCTGGCCACCCTCCAGCGCCGGCCCGAAGATGGCGAACTTGCTGGTGAAGCCGCTGGTCAGCGGGATACCGGCGAAGGCCAGCAGGATGAACGTGAACAGCGCGGCGAAGAACGGCGACCGACGGCCCAGCCCGGCCCAGCGGGACAGGTGGGTGGCCTCACCGTCGTCGTCCCGTACCAGCGTCACCACTGCGAACGCGGCCAGCACCGAGAAGCCGTACGCGACCAGGTAGAACATCGTGCCGGCCAGCCCGTCGCGGCTCGGCGCCAACACACCGACCAGCAGGTAGCCGGCGTTGGCGATCGAGGAGTACGCGAGCAGCCGCTTGATGTCGGTCTGGGTGACGGCGAGCACCGCACCCACGAGCATGGTCAGCACCGCCACCGCGCCGAGGACCGGCGTGAAGTCCCAGTTGGCGTCGGCGAACGCGACCTGGAAGACGCGCAGCAGGGCACCGAAGGCGGCGACCTTGGTGCAGGCCGCCATGAATCCGGTGACCGGGGTCGGAGCGCCCTGGTAGACGTCCGGGGTCCAGACGTGGAACGGGGCCGCCGCGGCCTTGAAGAGCAGACCGATGGCGAGCAGCGCCATGCCGGCGAAGAGCAGCACCGGGCTGGCCGGCGACTCGCCCACCGCCGCGTGGATGGTGGCGAAGTCGACGCCGGCCGTCCGGCCCGGGATCCCTGAGGTGAAGCCGTAGATCAGGGCCACGCCGAACAGGAAGAACGCCGAGGCGTACGCGCCGAGCAGGAAGTACTTCATCGCCGCCTCCTGGCTCAGCAGACGCCGGCGACGGGCCAGCGCGCAGAGCAGGTAGAGCGGCAGGGAGAAGACCTCGAGTGCGATGAACATGGTCAGCAGGTCGTTCGCCGCCACGAAGATCAGCATGCCGCCGATCGCGAACGTGGTCAGCGGGTAGACCTCGGTGAGACCGTTGCGCCCCTCGGCCTGCCGCCGGTCGTCGGCCGACTCAGCGGTCACCGCGGCCTGGGCGACGAACGCCCCGCCCCGCTCGACCGAGCGGTCACCGATCAGCAGCAGCGCCATCGCTGCCAGCACCAGGATCGCGCCCTGGAGGAAGAGCGTCGGCCCGTCGATCGCGAGCGCCTGGCCCGCGGTGATGATCCGCTCATCGGCGCTGAGGACCACCATGGTCAGTGCCGCGAGCACAGCGAGCAGCGCCAGCGTCAACTGCACCACGTGCCGCCAGCGACGAGGCACCAGGGCCTCGACCAGCACGCCGAGCAACGCAGTGCCCAGCATGATCAGGATCGGAGAGATCGCCGCGTAGTCGATCGACGGCAGCTTCAACTCGGTCACTGGGCCGACCTTTCGTTCACGACTGCGGAAGCCTTTGCCCGCGACTGCGGGGCTCGCTTCGCTCTCTCCTCGCGCGGGCGGGTGGGGCTCGCAAGCTCACTCCTCGCGCTCACCGGCCTGCCTCCTGGACGGTGCCGCCCACGGACGGCGCCGGGTCGGTTCTGCCGATGTCGTCCATTGTCGCCTGGACGGCGGGGTTGATCACGTCAGTGACCGGCTTGGGGAAGAAGCCGAGCAGCACGATCAGCGCGATCAGCGGGGCGACCACCACCTTCTCGCGCAGGTTGAGGTCCCGGCGCATGCCGTCGACCTCGGTCAGCGCCGGGTTGAGGGTGCCCTGGGTGGTGCGCTGCACCATCCACAGCACGTACGCGGCGGCCAGGATGATGCCGAGCGTGGCGATGACAGCGACCGGCTTGTTCACAGTGAAGGTGCCGATCAGCACCAGGAACTCGGAGATGAACGGCGCCGTGCCGGGCAGCGCCAGCGAGGCGAGACCGGCGAAGAAGAGCACCCCGGCGAGCACCGGGACGAGCTTGCCGGCGCCACCGAAGTCGCTGATCAGCGCCGAACCGCGCCGGGAGATCAGCATGCCCACCACAAGGAAGAGCAGGCCGGTGGCCAACCCGTGGTTGAGCATGTAGAGCACCGCGCCGGTGCCGGCCTGGGTGGTGAAGGCGAAGATGCCCACGCCGATGAAGCCGAAGTGCGCGATCGAGGTGTACGACACCAGGCGCTTGAGGTCGTTCTGGCCGACCGCCAGCAGCGCGGCGTAGACGATGCCGATCACGCCCAGGGCCAGCGCCCACGGCGCGAACCACTTCGACGCCTCGGGGAACAACGGCAGGCAGTAGCGCAGGATGCCGAAGGTGCCGACCTTGTCCAGCACGCCGACGAGCAGCGCCGCCGCGCCCGCCGGGGCGGCGCCACCGGCATCGGGCAACCAGGTGTGGAACGGGAAGAACGGCGCCTTGATGGCGAACGCGAGGAAGAAGCCGAGGAACAGCCACCGCTCGGTGCCGGTGCTGATGTCGACCTGCGAGAGCGCCTGCCAGTCGAAGGTCTTTCCGCCGACCACCCACAGGCCGATCACCGCGGCCAGCATGAACAGACCGCCGACGAGCGAGTAGAGGAAGAACTTCACGGCCGCGTACTGCCGCTGGTGGCCGCCGTAGCTACCGATGAGGAAGTACATCGGCACCAGCATGACCTCGAAGAACACGTAGAACAGGAAGACGTCGGCGGCCGCGAAGACACCGATCATCGTGCACTCGAGGACCAGCAGCAGCGCGAAGTAGACGGGCACCGACCGCTTCGACGACTCGGCGTCGTGCCAGGACGCCAGGATCACCAGCGGCACCAGAACCGCGATCAGCATCAGCATCACCAGCGCGATGCCGTCCGCGGCGAAGGTGAAGCTGACCCCCCAGTTCGGAATCCAGGAGTACGACTCGCGGAACTGGAACCGGTCACCGCCGGCGTTGAAGCTGACCCACATCACCACCGAGAGCACCAGCACGAGCAGCGACCAGGCGAACGCCACCTGCTTGGCCAGCTCCGGGCGGTGGCGCGGCAGGAAGGCCACCACCAGGGCGCCCACCAGCGGCGCCACGGTGAGCACCGAGAGGAACGGGAAGTTGGACATTATGCGGCCTTACCTCCGTCGTGGATGCGTGGTCCGCCGGCGGGGGCGGGCGTATTGAGGTCGATCACGCCAACCACCCCGCCTGCACCGCAAGGAACGCCGCCATCACCAGCAGCGCACCGGCCAGGATCGAGGTGGCGTACGAGCGGACGAAGCCGGTCTGCATCCGACGGAGGCGACCCGAGCCCCCGCCGACCGCTGCGGCGAGCCCGTTGACGAGCCCGTCGATGCCCCGGTTGTCGAGGTACACCAGCGCCCGGGTGAGGAAGATGCCCGGCTTCTCGAAGACCGCCTCGTTGACCGTGTCGGTGTAGAGGTTGCGCCGGGCGGCGGTGACCAGCACCCCGGCCGGCTGCGGCGCGGTCGCCGTGCCTGCTCGGAACAGGAACCAGGCGAGCCCGGCACCGAGCACGGTGACCAGCAGCGACAGGATGGTGATCACGGTGTGCGAGAGGACCGCCGCGTGCTCCGCGTGCTCGCCGCCCAGCCCGGCGGTCTCCGTCAGCCAGTCCGGAACGGACGTGGCGAGCAGGAAGCCGGCGCCGACCGACCCGACCGCCAGCAGGATCAGCGGGATGGTCATCAGCTTCGGCGACTCGTGCGGGTGCTCGATGTCCTCGGTCCACCGCTGTGGCCCGTGGAACGTGAGCACGAACAGCCGCGTCATGTAGAACGCGGTGAGCCCGGCGCCGAGCAGTGCCGCACCGCCGAAGAGCCAGGCGGTCCAGTCCTCCCGCTCGAAGGCGGCCACGATGATCGGCTCCTTGGAGAAGAAGCCGGAGAAGGGGAACATGCCGATGATGGCCAGCCAGCCCATCATGAAGGTCAACCAGGTGATCTTCATGTACTTGGACAGCCCACCGAAGCGGCGGATGTCGACCTGGTCCTTCATTCCGTGCATGACCGAGCCGGCGCCCAGGAACATGTTGGCCTTGAAGAAGCCGTGCGCCAACAGGTGCACGATGGCCAGCGCGTACGCCGCGCCGCCGAGGCCGACACCGAGGAACATGTAGCCGATCTGGCTCACCGTCGACCAGGCGAGCACCCGCTTGATGTCGTCCTTGGCCGCACCGATGATGCAGCCGATCAACAGGGTGAGCGCGCCGACGCTGACCACCACTAGTTGCAGCGTCGAGTTGGCCGAGAAGATCGGGTTGGACCGGGCGATCAGGTAGACGCCCGCGGTGACCATGGTGGCGGCGTGGATGAGCGCCGACACCGGGGTCGGGCCCTCCATCGCGTCCGGCAACCACGCCTGGAGCGGGAACTGGCCGGACTTGCCGGCGGCCCCGAGCAGCAGCAACAGGCCGAGGACCAGCACCGTGGTGCCGGTCAGCGCGCCGACGCCGTTGAACACCTCGTCGTACTGGGTGGTGCCCAGGGTGGCGAACATGATGAAGATGCCGATGGCCAGGCCAGCGTCGCCGACCCGGTTCATCAGGAACGCCTTCTTGCCGGCGGTGGCCGCGCTCGGCCGCTCCGTCCAGAAGGAGATCAGCAGGTACGACGCCAGACCGACGCCCTCCCAGCCGAAGTACAGCATCACGTAGTTGTTGCCGAGCACCAGCAGGAGCATCGCGGCGACGAACAGGTTGAAGTACGCGAAGAACCGACGACGGCCCGCGTCGTGCGACATGTACTCCACCGCGTACAGGTGGATCAGGAAACCCACCCCGGTGATCAGCAGCACGAAGACAGCGGCCAGCGGGTCGAAGAGCAGGCCGAAGTCGACGCGCAGGTCACCGACAGCGATGAAGTCCCAGAGGCTCAGCTCGACCGACTTGTTCTCCAGGCCACGCAGCTGGAAGAAGAAGCTCAGGCCGAGCACGAACGCGGCGCCGATGGCGGCGACGCCCAACCAGTGCCCCCAGCGGTCGGCCCGGCGGCCGAGCAGCAGCAGGATGGCCGCGCTGACCAGCGGGATCGCCACCAGCAGCCAGACGCCACCAAGCAGCCCCGTGGCCTGGGCGTATTCCACAGTCTCTTCCACCGGTGGACCCCTCTAGTACTTGAGCAGGTTGGCGTCGTCGACACTCGCCGAGCGTCGCGTCCGGAAGATGGACATGATGATCGCGAGCCCGACCACGACCTCGGCCGCCGCCACCACCATCACGAAGAACGCCATGATCTGGCCGTTGAGGTCACCGTTGATCCGGCTGAAGGTGACCAGCGTCAGGTTGGCCGCGTTGAGCATCAGCTCCACGCACATGAACAGCACGATCGCGTTGCGCCGGATCAGTACTCCGGCGGCGCCGATGGTGAACAGCACCGCGGCGAGCACGAGGTAGTAGGTCGGCTCGACCGAGAAGAACGTTCCCATTACTTGGTTTGCCTTCCGTTCGCGACTGCGGGGCTCCGCTCCGCTGCACTCCTCGCGCTCACCGGTCCGTACCCTTCAGGGCCGTCTCCTCGGCGGTCAGCTCGCGCTGCGGAAGGATCGCCGGGGTGCTGCGGTCGGTCAGGCGGCCGTCGGGCAGCCGGGCCGGGGTGGCCACCGAGGAGGAGGTCGCGAAGACGCCGGGGCCCGGCTTCGGGCCGGGGTAGTTGCCCGGGGCGAAGCGTGCCTTCATCGTCGACACCTGGTCGACCTTGTCCTGCTTACGCCGCTCGACGTGGGCCAGCACCATGGCACCGACCGCCGCGGTGATCAGCAGCGCCGAGGTCAGCTCGAACGCGAAGACGTACTTGGTGAACAGCAGCCGGGCGATGCCTTGCACGTTCCCCTCGGCGTTGACCTGGTCCAGACCGGCAGTGTTGGTCCGGTCCAGCGCCTGGTAGAGGCCGGTGCCGACCAGGCCGGCGAAGCCCAGGCCGAGCACGATCGCCGCGACGCGCTGGCCGCGCAGCGTCTCGATCAGCGAGTCGGTGGAGTCCCGACCGACAAGCATCAGCACGAAGAGGAACAGCATCATGATGGCGCCGGTGTAGACGATGATCTGCACCATGCCGATGAACGGGCCGGCCTGGAGCACGTAGAACACGCCCAGGCAGAGCATTGTCAGCACCAGCCACAGCGCCGAGTGCACGGCGTTGCGCGCGGCCACCATCCCGATCCCGCCGATCAGCGCGAGCGGGGCGAGGATCCAGAAGGTGACCGCCTCGCCGGTGGGGACCGAACCCGCCGCGGCGAGCACCGTAGACGTGGTCATGCTTCCTCTCCCTTGCCGGCCGCCACGCGCTGGGCGGCCTGCTCGGCGCCCGGGAACGTCACGCCGGGGTGCTCCTCGACCTGGTAGCGGCCGGGGCCCATCGGGGACGTCTCCGCACCGGCGGAGGTGCCCGGGTTGTCCAGCGCGCCGACGTAGTAGTCCTTCTCGCTGTCACCCAGCCGCATCGGGTGCGGAGGCTTCTCCATGCCCTCCAGCAACGGAGCGAGCAACTGCTCCTTGGTGAAGATCAGGTCCTGCCGGTTGTCCCGGGCCAACTCGTACTCGTTGCTCATGGTGAGCGACCGGGTCGGGCAGGCCTCGATGCACAGCCCGCAGAAGATGCAGCGGGCGTAGTTGATCTGGTAGATGCTGGCGTACCGCTCACCCGGCGAGAAGCGCTCCTCGTCGGTGTTGTCGCCACCCTCGACGTAGATCGCGTCCGCCGGGCAGGCCCAGGCGCACAGCTCGCAGCCGATGCACTTCTCCAGGCCGTCCGGGTGCCGGTTGAGGATGTGCCGCCCGTGGTAGCGCGGCGCCGACACCGGCGGCTTGAACGGGTAGTCGGTCGTGACGACCTTCCTGAACATGTGCGAGAAGGTGACACCGAATCCCTTGAACGTTCCGGTGATCGCGCCCACGTCACACCTCCCTGGAGTCCGAGCCGGCAACGATGTTGGCCGGCTCCCGCTCGGCGACCACGCGCGTGATGCGCGGGCTCGGTGGTACCTGAAGATCCATCGGTGGCAGCGGGAAGCTCCCGTGCGGCCGGTTGTCGACCTGTTCCTGCGTCGTCGGCTTCGGCTTCGGGCGCCGACTGGGCCAGAAGATCGTGACCAGCAGCAGGATGCCGGCCGGGACGCCGACGGCGATCACCTTGCCGCGGGTGTCCCAGTCCTCGATGGAGCGCAGGCCCGAGAGGACCAGGATCCAGGCCAGGTTGATCGGCAGCAGCACCTTCCAGCCGAGCCGCATGAACTGGTCGTACCGCAGCCGGGGCAGCGTGCCACGCAACCACACGAAGACGAAGACCAGGGCGATCACCTTGCCGAAGAACCAGAGCATCGGCCACCAACCGGAGTTGGCGCCCTCCCAGATGGTGATCGGCCAGGGTGCCCGCCATCCGCCCAGGAACAGCGTGGTGGTGACCGCTGACATGGTCACCATCGCGACGTACTCGCTGAGCATGAAGAGCGCGAACTTCAGCGAGCTGTATTCCGTCATGAAGCCGGCGACCAGCTCGGACTCGGCCTCGGGCAGGTCGAACGGTGCCCGGTTGGTCTCACCCACTGTGGCGATGAAGAAGATGATGAAGCTCGGCAGCAGCAGGATCGCGTACCAGCCCGGCGCCGGGATGGTCTGGCCGAAGACGGTCAGCTGGGTGCCGTCGCCCTGAGCGGCGACGATCCCGCTGGTGCTCATCGTGCCGGCGGTCATGAAGACCGCCACGATGCTGAGCCCCATGGCGACCTCGTAGGAGATCATCTGGGCGCTCGACCGGAGACCACCCAGCAGCGGGTACGTCGAGCCGGAGGCCCAGCCACCCAGCACGATGCCGTAGACGCCCATCGAGGAGCAGGCGAGCAGCAGCAGCACCGCCACCGGCACATCGGTGACCTGCAACGGCGTGTGGTGACCGAAGATGCTCACCATCGGGCCGAACGGCACCACCGACAGGGCGGTGACCGCGCAGATCACCGAGATGGTCGGGGCGAAGAAGTAGACGACCTTGTCGGCCGCCTTCGGGAGGATGTCCTCCTTGAAGGCCATCTTCAGGCCGTCGGCGAGGGTCTGCAGCAGGCCGAACGGGCCGACCTGGTTGGGGCCGGGCCGCACCTGCATGTAACCGACCACGCGCCGTTCGAACCAGACACCGAGCAGGGTGGCCAGCAGACCGAAGGCGAACGCGAAGACAATCTTGCCGAGAACCAGCCACCACGGATCCCGGCCGAAGTCGGCCAGCGTCGGATCCTGGGCGAGGAAGGACGGACTCACTGTGCCCACCTTTCGTTCGCGACTGCGGGGCTCACTCGCTGCGCTCGTTCACTCCTCGCGCTCACTGGTTACCCCCGGAGTTGAGGAGCGGACCCGGGAGACCGGTCTCGTCGGCCGCCACGCGTCCGGCCGGGATGGCCGTACTCGGTGCGGGGACGGAGATCCGGACGACCGCGCCGGACGTCGCCCCGAGGCTGCGCCGCACTGTCGAGCCGGGTGAGTTGGTCGGCAGCCAGACCACGCCGTCCGGCATCTCGGTGAGTTCCGCCGGCAGGGTCAGTGCCCCCCGGTCGGTGCCGACAGTGACCGCGTCACCGTCGACCACACCGAGCGCCTCGGCGGTGCCCTTACCCAACCGGACCACCGGCGGACGGGCGGTCCCGGCGAGGTTCTCGTCGCCCTCGGTCAGGGTGCCGAGGTCCACCAGCTGGTGCCAGGTGGCCAGCACGGCCTCCCCGGCGTTCGGCTGCGGCACCCGGCCCGGCGCGACCGACGGCGCGGCCGGGCGAGACATCCGCGTCGCCGGCAGCGTGCCCAGCTCACGACGCACGCTCAGCACGTCGGCAGTGCCGAGGCGTACGTCGAGCAACGCGGCCAGCGCGTCGAGCACCCGGCCGTCGGTCATCGCGGCGGTGGTCAGCACCGCCTCGAACGGGCGCAGCCGGCCTTCCCAGTCCAGGAAGCTTCCGGCCTTCTCGGCCACCGGCGCGATCGGCAGCACCACGTTCGCCCGCCGGGTCACCGCGCTGGCGCGCAGCTCGAGGCTGACCAGGAACGGCACCGCGTCCAGGGCGGACTCGGCCAGTCGCGGGTCGGCCAGGTCGGCCGGGTCGACACCGCCGACGACAAGCGCGCCGAGCTGCCCGTTGGCGGCCGCGGTCAGGATGCCGTCGGTGTCCCGCCCGGCCTGGCTCGGAATCACCCCGGCCGGGATGTCCCACGCCTCACCCAGCTCGGCCCGGGCGGCCGGCTCGGTCACCAGGCGTCCACCGGGGAGCAGGTTGGGCAGGCAGCCCGCGTCGACAGCGCCGCGGTCACCAGCGCGCCGCGGCACCCAGGCCAACTTCGCGCCGGTACGCCGGGCCACGTCGGCCGCGGCGGAGAGCCCACCCGGCACTGTGGCCAGCCGCTCGCCGACGATCAGGATCGCGCCCGGTGCGCTCAGCGCCTCGCTGACGGTGGCGTGCTCGGCGAGCACGCTGGCCTCCTCGCCCGGCACCACCCGGGCCAGCTTGGCACCGAGCTTCTCCAGGCCGCGAGTGGCGAAGGGTGCCAGCGCGTACACCGTCAGGGTCTTCTTCAGGTACGCCTTGCGCAGCCGCAGGAAGAGGATCGGGCACTCCTCCTCCGGCTCCAGGCCCACCAGCACCACCGCCGGCGCGTTCTCCACGTCGGTGTAGGTGACGTCGGTGACCCCGGCGACCGAACTGGCCAGGAAGTCGGCCTCCTCGCGGGAGACCGGGCGGGCCCGGAAGTCGATGTCGTTGGTGTTCAGCGCGACCCGGGCGAACTTGGCGTAGGCGTACGCGTCCTCGACGGTCAGCCGACCACCGGTGAGCACCGCGGTGCCCTGCCCGCTCTCCCGGGCGATGTGCAGCCCCTCGGCGGCGACGGTGAGCGCCTCACTCCAGGACGCCTCGCGCAGCTCACCGGTGTGCTCGTCGCGGACCAGCGGAGTGGTCAGCCGGTCGGCGGCCCGGGTGTACTGGAAGCCCCAGCGGCCCTTGTCGCAGTTCCACTCCTCGTTCACAGCGGGCTCGTCGCCGGCCAGCCGTCGCAGCACCTTGCCACGCCGCCAGTCGGTGCGCTGCCCGCAGCCGGCCGAGCAGTGCTCGCAGACGCTCGGGCTGGAGACCAGGTCGAACGGGCGGGCGCGGAAGCGGTACTGCGCACCGGTCAGCGCACCCACCGGGCAGATCTGCACAGTGTTGCCGGAGAAGTACGAGTTGAACGGTACGTCGCCGGCGTCGCCCTCCTCGCCGTACGCGTCGTCCCGGTAGATGTTGATTTCCTCGGCGGACGACCGGCCCATCAGGTCGATGAACTTGTCGCCGGCGATCTCCTCGGAGAACCGGGTGCACCGCTGGCAGAGCACGCACCGCTCGCGGTCGAGCAGCACCTGGCTGCTGATCGCCATCGGCTTCTCGTACTCCCGCTTGTGCTCGTGGAAGCGCGAGTCGGTGCGGCCGGTGGACATCGCCTGGTTCTGGAGCGGGCACTCGCCGCCCTTGTCACACATCGGGCAGTCCAGCGGGTGGTTGAGCAGCAGCAGCTCCATCACCCCCTCCTGCGCCTTCTTGGCCACCGGGGAGGTGATCTGGGTACGCACGACCATGCCGTCGGCGACGGCCTGGGTGCAGGAGGCGACCGGCTTGCGCTGCCCCTCCACCTCGACCAGGCACTGCCGGCACGCGCCGGCCGGGGCCAGCAGCGGGTGGTCGCAGAACCGGGGGATCTCGGTGCCCATCTGCTCGGCGACCCGGATCAGCAGCGTCCCCTTGGGGGCGGTGACCTCGACGCCGTCGATGGTGAGGGTGACGGTCTCGGTCTGCTTGGCTACGTCGGTCATCAGTGCGCCCCTACCAGGGTCTTCTCCGACAGCTTGGGTGCGGTCCGACCCTCGATGTAGTCGAGGTAGTCCTGCTTGAAGTACTGCAGCGAGGAGGTCACCGAGCTGGTCGCGCCGTCACCCAGGCCGCAGAACGAGCGGCCGAGGATGTTGTCGCAGGTGTCCAGCAGGGTGTCCAGGTCTTCGTGGGTGCCCTGACCGGCGAGGATCCGCCGGTAGACCCGGACCATCCAGTAGTTGCCCTCACGGCACGGGGTGCACTTGCCGCACGACTCGTGGTGGTAGAACTCCAGCCACCGGTACGTCGCGTAGACCGGGCAGTCCTGGTCGGAGAAGATCTGGGTGGCAGTGGTGCCGAGGATCGAGCCGGCCGCCGCCACCCCCTCGAAGTCCAGTGGCACGTCCAGGTGCTCGGCGGCGAGCAGCGGGGTGGACGAGCCGCCCGGGGTCCAGAACCGCAGGTTGTGGCCGGGCTGCATGCCACCGGCCAGCTCCAGCAGCTCGCGCAGCGTGACACCCATCGAGCACTCGTACTGGCCCGGGTTGGCGACCCGGCCGGACAGCGAGTAGATCATCGGCCCGGAGGACTTCTCGGTGCCCATGCTCTTCCACCAGTCGGCCCCACCGAGCACGATCGGCGGCACGCTGGCGATGGTGCCGACGTTGTTCACCACAGTCGGGCTCGCGTACAGGCCGTGGGTGGCCGGGAACGGCGGGCGCAGCCGGGGCTGACCCCGGAACCCCTCCAGCGAGTCCAGCAGCGCCGTCTCCTCGCCGCAGATGTACGCCCCGGCGCCGGAGTGCACCACCAGCTCCAGGTCGTAGCCGCTGCGCAGGATGTTCCGGCCCAGGTAACCCTTGTCGTACGCCTCCTGGACCGCGTTGCGCAGCCGGCGCGCGGCGTGCACCGCCTCGCCCCGGATGTAGATGTAGGCGCGAGCGGCCCGGATCGCGTACGACGCGATGATGACGCCCTCGACCAGCGCGTGCGGGTCGTGGGTCATCAGCGGCAGGTCCTTGCAGGTGCCCGGCTCGCCCTCGTCGGCGTTGACCACCAGGTAGTGCGGCTTACCGTCGCCCTGTGGGATGAAGCCCCACTTGAGGCCTGTGGGGAAGCCGGCGCCGCCTCGGCCCCGCAGCCCGGAATCCTTGATCAACTGGATCAGGTCGTCCGGGTGCGCCTTGAGCGCCTTGCGCAGCGCGGCGTAGCCGTCCAACTGCTCGTACGTGCCGATGCGCCAGGCGTCCGGCGACAGCCAGCGCTTGGTCAGCACCGGCGTCAGCTTGGCCACGGTCTCCGGGCGGGGAGTGGTCACTTCTGGGCCCCCGTTTCGTTCGCGTCCGCCGGTCCGGCGCCGTCGGCGTCCGTGCCAGCCTTCGCTTCGGTGAGGTTGCGCTCCTGCGCCCCGGCTTCGTCGCCGGCGGGCTTGCCGTCGCCGGCCGGCGCGTTGGCCGCCACACCGGCGGCCTCGGCCGCCCGTGCGTCGCCAGCCTCGGGCGCGGTGCCGGTGCCGTCCGTCGGGACCTTGGTGCCGGGGGCGTCCGGCACCGCGGTGCCCGCGTCCGGCTGCCGGGTCTCGGCGGTACGCACCTGCGGCGACTTGTCGTCCGGTGCCTTGACGTCCCGCGTGGTGCTGCCACTAGCCTCTGCCGGCTTCGCCGGCCCGGTGGCCTCTGCCGGCTTCGCCGGCCCGGTGGCCTCTGCCGGCTTCGCCGGCTCGGCGACCCCGGCCGCCCCCGTCGGGGCGGACGCCCCGTCGCCACCCTTGACCGGCGCCGCGCTGGCCTCGACGGGCGCCGGCTTGGCGGCCTCGGCCTTCGCCTTAGCCTCGGCGGCGGCCTTGTCGGCCTCGGCCTTGCTGCGGATCGGGGTGTTCGGGTCGAAGCCCGGCACCGAGACGCCGTGCTGCTGGGCCAGCCGCAGCCCACGCAGGGTGGGCTCGCCCGGCCCGCCGTCGGCGACCGCACCATCGCGCTCGTCGGCGAAACCGGCGAGCTGCACCGCCATCTCCTTGAGGGTGCAGAGCCGCGCGCCCCGGGTCGGCATCGGCCGACCGCCGGCCCGCAGCTCGTCCACCACACCGACAGCGGTGGAGGAGTCCACGCCGTCGAAGAAGTCGTAGTTGACGGTCATCACCGGGCCGTAGTCGCACGCCGCCAGGCACTCGGCGTGCTCCAGCGTGATCGTGCCGTCCGCTGTGGTTTCGTCGTGCCCGACGCCCAGGTGCTCGGCGAGGGTGTCGTAGACCTCCTGGCCACCGAGCACGTTGCACATCGTGTTGGTGCAGACGCTGACCAGGAAGTCACCGGTCGGCTTGCGCTTGTACATCGTGTAGAAGGTGGCCACCGCGCCGACCTGGGCCTTGTTCAGGCCCAGCACCTCGGCGCAGAACGCGACCCCGGCCGGGGAGACGTACCCCTCTTCGGCCTGCACCAGGTGCAGCAGCGGCAGCAACGCCGAGCGGGACCGGTCCGCCGGGTAACGGGCGATGATGTCGCGCGCCCGCTCCCGGGTCTCGTCAGTGAAAGTCGTCGTCATCAGAGCCGCCTTCCGTTCGCGACTGCGGGGCTCGCAAGCTCACTCCTCGCACTCACCGGTCACACCCACCCATCACCGGGTCCAACGAGGCGCCGCCGGCGATCACGTCGGCGATCAGACCGCCCTCGGCCATCGCCGGGAGGGCCTGCAGGTTGACGAAGCTCGGCTCCCGGTAGTGCACCCGGTAGGGCCGGGTGCCACCGTCGGAGACCGCGTGGACGCCCAGCTCGCCGCGGGGCGCCTCGATGGCGACGTACACCTGGCCGGGCGGGACCCGGAAGCCCTCGGTCACCAGCTTGAAGTGGTGGATCAGCGACTCCATCGACTGACCCATGATCTTCGCGACGTGCTCCAGCGAGTTGCCCATGCCGTCCACGCCGATGGCGAGCTGCGCCGGCCAGGCGATCTTGCGGTCGGCGACCATCACCGGGCCCGGACGGAGCCGGTCCAGCGCCTGCTCGACCAGCTTCATCGACTCCCGGATCTCGGCGAGCCGGACCTGGTAGCGACCCCACACGTCACCGTCGGGGTGGGTCGGCACGTCGAACTCGTACGTCTCGTAACCGCAGTACGGCATGGTCTTGCGCAGGTCCCAGGCGAGGCCGGCGGAGCGCAGCACGGGACCGGTGATGCCGAGCGCCACGCAGCCGGTGACGTCCAGCACCGCGACGTTCTTCGTCCGCTCGGTCCAGATCGGCTGGCCGGAGAGGAGGTCCTCGTACTCCTTGAGCTTCTTCGGCATCATCTTGAGGAACTCGCGGATCTTGACGATCGCGTCGTCCGGCACGTCCTGTGCCACACCGCCCGGCCGCACGTACGCGTGGTTCATCCGCAGGCCGGTGATGGTCTCGAAGATGTCGAGGATGTACTCCCGCTCGCGGAAGCCGTACAGCATGATCGAGATCGCGCCCAGCTCCATGCCGGTGGTGGCCAGCCAGACCAGGTGCGACGAGATCCGGTTGAGCTCCATCATCAGCACACGGATGGTGGTGGCCCGCTCGGTGATGTCGTCGGTGATGCCGAGCAGCTTCTCGACCGCGAGGGCGTACGCCGTCTCGTTGAAGATCGGGGCGAGGTAGTCCATCCGGGTCACGAACGTCGAACCCTGGACCCAGTTGCGGTATTCGAGGTTCTTCTCGATGCCGGTGTGCAGGTAGCCGATGACCGAGCGGGCCTCGCGGACCGTCTCGCCCTCCAACTCCAGGATCAGCCGCAGCACCCCGTGCGTGGACGGGTGCTGCGGACCCATGTTGACAACGATCCGCTCGTCGTTGATCGGGTCGGTGCCCGAGACGATCGTGTCCCAGTCCCCACCGGTGACGGTGAAGACCCGACCCTCGTCGGTCTCGCGCTCGCTCGCGTAGTTCGACGTCGTCACTGGTACGACCTCCGCTCGTTCGGCGGCTGGATCTCCGCGCCCTTGTACTCGACGGGCACACCGCCGAGCGGGTAGTCCTTGCGCTGCGGGTGGCCCTCCCAGTCGTCCGGCATGAGGATCCGGGTCAGGTTGGGGTGGCCGTCGAAGACGATGCCGAACATGTCGTACGCCTCGCGCTCCTGCCAGTCCGCCGTCGGGTAGATGGCGGTCACGCTGGGCAGGTGCGGGGCCTCGACGGAGACCGCGGCCTCCAGCCGGACCCGCCGCCGGTACGTCATCGAGGTGAGCAGGTAGACCACGTGCAGCCGGCGTTCGTCGGCGCCCAGGTAGTCCGCACCGGACACCGACGAGCACAGCTCGAACCGCAGCGCCAGGTCGTCCCGCATCACCTGGCACACCTCGGCGATCCGCTCCGGGCGTACGTGCAGGGTCAGCTCACCCCGGTCGACAACCACCTTCTCGATCGCGTCGTTGAAGGCCGGGTACGCCTCCTCCAGCGCGTCGCGGACCTCGTCGAAGTAGCCCCCGTACGGCCGGGACGCCTCCTCGATGGGCTGGCGCTGGCGGACCAGGCCGCCGTAGCCGGACACGTCGCCGGTGCCCTGGTTGCCGAACATCCCGCGACCGGCCGGGCTGGCCGGCGGGAACTCGGCGGGGGCGCCACTGGTGGCACCGGCCGGCACCACAGGCAGCGGTACGCCGCCGTCGTTTGGCTTGTCCGTGGGTGACGTCATTTCGGGCCTGCCTGCGGGTGGAGGTGGTTCTGAGCGTTCATCCAGTTCTCGATGCGCAGCTGCTCCTCGCGGCCCTCGCGGACCGCCCGGGTCCACTCGGCGCGCCGGGCCTTGTCGCTGCGGTACGAGGAGGGCATCGAGCCGTAGGGCACGATCGGAACGTCACCGCGCTCCTGGCGGGCCGCCAGCATCTTGCGGCCGTTCGGGCCCAGCGGCTCATACATGATCTTCTCGCGGAGCTTGAGGATCGCGTCGATGAGCATCTCCGGCCGGGGCGGGCAGCCGGGCAGGTACATGTCGACAGGCACGACGTGGTCGACGCCCTGCACGATCGCGTAGTTGTTGAACATGCCACCGCTGCTGGCGCAGACGCCCATCGAGAGCACCCAGCGCGGCTCGGCCATCTGGTCGTAGATCTGGCGCAGCACCGGGGCCATCTTCTGACTCACCCGGCCGGCCACGATCATCAGGTCGGCCTGCCGGGGCGACGCCCGGAAGACCTCCATGCCCCAGCGGCCCATGTCGTAGTGCGGACCACCGGCGGCCATCATCTCGATGGCGCAGCAGGCCAGGCCGAAGGTGGCGCCCCACACGGACGACTTCCGAGACCAGTTGACCAGCTTCTCCACCGAGGTGAGCAGGACGCCGGCGGGAAGCTTCTCCTCGATGCCCATCTGACGTTCCTTCCTCAGTCCCAGTCCAGGCCGCCGCGCCGCCACACGTAGGCGTACGCAACGAAGACCGCGACGATGAACAGGACCATCTCCACGAAGCCGAAGATCGGCAGAGCGTCGAACGAGACCGCCCAGGGGTAGAGGAAGATGATCTCGATGTCGAAGACGATGAAGAGCATCGCCGTCAGGTAGAACTTGATCGGGAACCGCCCGCCGCCGACCGGCTGCGGGCTGGGCTCGATGCCGCACTCGTAAGCCTCGAGTTTGGCCTTGTTGTAGCGACGGGGACCGGCGAAGCGGGCGGCGCCAACGGAAAACAGCGAGAACGCCGCGGCGAGGGCGAACAGCCCGATGATCGGTGCGTAAGGCGAGAGCGACATCGTTTTCTCCTGCTCGTCCTTCCCTGCCCTCGGTGCTTGACGAAAATCACACTATTCACGTCCCTCGCAGTGGCAGTCGGCGGGGGTCGATCTTTGTCGGCATCGGCGCCGTGACCAGCGCCGATGCCGTCCTACTCAGACAGCTGGGGCGGCCTTCGTCATCGCGTTGATGACCCGATCCATCGCGTCCCCGCCGCGCGGGTCGGTCAGGTTGGCCAACAGCTTGAGCACGAAACGCATCAGCGTCGGGTGCGGCATGCCGTGTTTGGTGGCGATCCGCATGATCTCGGGGCGGCCGATCAGTTTCACGAAGATCCCGCCCAGCCGGTAGTAGCCGCCGAGCCGGGCCTTCAGCTCGTTCGGGTACGCCAGCAGTGCGCGCTCGCGTTCCGGGCCGGCAGGGCGAGCGAGAGCCTGGACCATGGCCTCAGCGGCCAGTTCGCCGGACTCCATCGCGTACGCGATGCCCTCACCGTTGAACGGGTTGACCATGCCGCCCGAGTCGCCGACCAGCAGCACGCCCCGGGTGTAGTGGGGCACCCGGTTGAAGCCCATCGGCAGCGCGGCACCGAGGATCGGGCCGTCGGCGTTGGTCTCGTCGGTCATCCCCCAGTCTTCCGGGGTGTTGGCGAGCCAGTCGGTCAGCAGCCGGCGGTAGTTGGTCTTGCCGAACGCCGAGGACGAGTTGAGCACGCCGAGCCCGACGTTGACCCGCCCGTCACCGAGGCCGAAGATCCAGCCGTACCCGGGCAGCAGGTTGTCGCCGCTGTCCTTGCTGCGCAGCTCCAGCCAGGACTCCAGGTAGTTGTCCTCGTGCTTGGCCGGCGAGCGGTAGTAGCGGCGGACGGCCACGCCGATCGGCCGGTCCTCCCGCTTGGCCAGCCCGAGTGCGAGCGGGAACCGGCCGGAGACGCCGTCCGCCGCGACGACCAGCGGGGCGTGGAAGGTGGTGGGCTCCTTGCCCGGCCCGACCTCCGCCTCGACGCCGGTGACGCGGCCATCGCCGTCGAGCACCGGGCCCAGCACGTTGACGCTGGTCCGCAGTTTCGCGCCGGCGGCCACCGCCCGCTGGGCGAGCAGGTCGTCGAAGTCCAGGCGCGTGCGCACCAGACCGTAGTTGGGGAAGCTGGCCAGCTCCGGCCAGTCCAGTTCGAGACGCACCCCGCCACCGATGACCCGCAGGCCGCGGTTGTGCAGCCAGCCCGCCTCGGGCGAGGTGTCCACACCCATCCGGATGAGCTGACGGACGGCGCGCGGGGTCAACCCGTCGCCGCAGACCTTCTCCCGGGGGAACTCGGTCTTCTCCAACAACAGCACCCGTACGCCGTGCCGGGCCAGGTGGTACGCAGTAGCTGATCCACCGGGACCGGCGCCCACGACAATGACGTCGGCGTCGTGTTCCACCGCGGTCATTCGCGCCTCCTCCCGCACGCTCGTGAAATGCTTCACAAGCCAGACGGGACGAGTGTATGACCGGCGTCATACCAGCGCAGGATCAGGGGTACCTAACTCGCCGATGTGACAGCTCATGACCGTCCACAGCGGTCAGGTGTCAGGCCGGGCTGGAGGCGTCCAGGCCCGCATCGACCCGAATTGTCTCCGGCAGATGCTCGCGGAGCGCCCCACCCGCCGCCCGGTCCAGTGCCGCCAACACCTCGGCGACCACCTGCCGGACCTCCACCGGGTCGGCCCCGGCCAACTCGCGCAACTGGGAGATGAGTTCGGCCGCGTCGTCGTCGGTGGCGGCCACCGGGTCCGCCGGGTCTGCTCCGGTCATGCGATCGAGCGTACCGGGCAAAGTGGACTAAAGACCGACATTTACGGAACCTGAATAATGTCCATACCGGTCGGTGCGGTCCGTCCGCTACTCGCGGATCCCCCGGTGCAGGGCCACCACGCCACCGGTCAGGTTGCGCCACGCCACGCGCCCCCACCCGGCAGCGGCCACCCGGCCGGCCAGGGCGGACTGCGCCGGCCAGGCCCGGACCGACTCGGCGAGATAGACGTACGCCTCAGGGTTGCTCGACACCGTGCGGGCCACCGCCGGCAACGACCGCATCAGGTACGACAGGTACACCGTCCGGAAGACCGGGTTGACCGGGGTGCTGAACTCGCAGACCACCAGCCTGCCGCCCGGCCGGGTCACCCGGGCCAGCTCACGCAGCGCCGCGTCGGTGTCGTTGACGTTGCGCAGCGCGAAGGAGATGGTCACCGCGTCGAAGCTGGCGTCGGCGAACGGCAGCCGCAGCGCGTCTCCGGCCAGCAGCGGCACCTCGGGCCGGGCCCGCTTGCCGGTGTGCAGCATGCCGAGTGACAGGTCGACCCCGACCGCGTACGCCTTGGACTGGGCCAGCTCGCGCGTCGAGACGCCGGTGCCCGCCCCCACGTCCAGCACCCGCTCGCCCGGCCGCAGCCCGAGCGCAGCCCTGGTGGCCCGACGCCAGGAGCGATCCTGACCCAGCGAGATCACCGTGTTGGTCAGGTCGTAACGCTCTGCCACGCCGTCGAACATCGCGGCGACCTCGTGCGGCTGCTTGTCCAGACTGGCGCGCTGGCCCTGCGGGGTACGGCTCACCCCCTCACTCTGCCAGCCGCCCGCCAACCGACGTTCGCTGGGTGGGCGGCACGCATCCCGTACGCGAAAGGGCGGGGTGGTCGCCCACCCCGCCCTCACGTCGTGCCCGCGTCCGTGACACCTCGGTCAGAACGCCTGTCGCCATCGCACCCGTCGCGGTCGCGCCTCGCCCGCGCGCCGCTGGTCAGGGCACCGGTGTCAGTCGGTCGACTTCTCGTCGGTCGGCGAGACCAGGACCACCTTGCGGCGACGGGTGAGCACCAGCAGCGCCCCACCCACCAGCAGGATGATCACGCCAATGCCGCCGATCAGGCCGACCTGCACACCGGTCACCGGCAGGCCGCCACCGCCCGTACCACCACCGGCGGAGCCACCACCGGCACCCGGCGAGACGGTAGTGCCCGGCGTCGTCGTACCGCTGGGGATCGGCGTCGGAGTGGCCGTCGCGGTCGGCGTGACCGTCGGCGTCTCCGTCGCGGTCGGGGTCGGGGTCGGCGAAACCGTGGGCGTCTTCGTCGGAGTGACGGTCGGCGTCGGGGTCGGCGTCTCGGTCGGCGTGACCGTCGGCGTCGGGGTCGGCGTCTCCGTCGGCGTCTCCGTCGGCGTCGGCGTCGGCGTCGGGGTCGGGGTCGGCGTCTCGGTCGGCGTCGGGGTCGGCGTCTCGGTCGGCGTGACCGTCGGCGTCGGAGTCGGCGTCTCCGTCGGGGTCGGCGTAGGCGTCTCCGTCGGAGTGACAGTCGGCGTCGGCGTCGGCGTCTCCGTCGGGGTCGGCGTCTCGGTCGGGGTGACCGTCGGCGTCGGGGTCGGCGTCTGCGTCGGGGTGACAGTCGGCGTCGGCGTCGGCGATCCCGTCGGGGTGGGCGTCGGCGTCGGATCGACGGCCTGGTCGACGAAGACGTCGAAGATCGCCTGGTTGTCGCCCTCGTCGATCTCGGTGAAGGCCTTCCGCTGGGCGGTGCTGGCCCGCCGCGGTTGCTCCTCGGGCTTGCCGGCTGCCGCGTCCAGGCCGTGCGCCACCAGCTCACCGACCCGCAGCACCGGCTCGGTGACGTCAGTGCCAACGGTCACCCTGATGTCCGCGGTGTAGTAGTCGCCGGGCCGGATCACCGCGCCGTCGTCCTGGCAGAGCGCCTGAACGACGCCGAAGGTCTGCGTGGTGCACGTGTCCGGCAGGGTGTCGAAGGTGACGCCCGCCGGGAGGGTCAGCACGTAGGCGAGGCCGGTGGCCTTACGGCTGCCGTCGTTGTAGACCGCCCAGTCGACCGGCACCGTCTCGCCCGGCCGCACCGGCCGAAGGTCGGGGTCGTCGCCGTTGACGCCGTTCACCACGACGTTCGCGTTGACGTCCTGCACCCAACTGGTCAGGTCGTACCCGGGCTCGGTGACGGTGATGTCGTGCTGGACCTTGTTGTCGTCCTCGTTGGGGTCCTCGGTGGCCGAGCGGATGGTGACCACCAGAGTGCCGGCGGCGCCCCTACCACCGGTGGAGAAGATCGGGATACCGAAGTCCTCGCTGGTGCCGGCGGCCAGGTCGCCGAGGCGGCAGGTGAACTTCTTGCCGTTCACCCGGCAGCCGTCGGGCACCACGACCCGGACCTTGTTCGTCTTCAGCTTGCTGGTGTCCACCGTGTAACTGACGCCCTTGGCGTCTTCCTTGCTCCGGGTGTTGTCGACGGAGAACTTGAACGGCTTGCTCTTGGCTTCCGTCACACCCTTGGCCAGGTTGTAGCTGAGCGGCACCAGGGCCAGATCGGCCTCCTCGGCCGCCAGCACCGGAGCGGCCACTGCGGCGATGCCGCCGGCCGCGAGCAGCGCCACGACACTGGCGCGCACCAGCGTCGAGCGGTGGAACGCTGTCATCAGTCCCCCGGGGGTAGGGAAGAAAGAATGGTTGCGGAACGAGCGGACGTTATCGGAGGCCGATCTTCCACGCCAGCAGGCGGAGCCGTTTTCAACCGTCCGGTCCGAGCTGCGCAGACAGTACGGGCGGGATGGTCACCCATCCCGCCCGTACTGCCGTGCGTTATATGAACGACCCGCAGCGGGCCGATGGAGGACAGCCTCGTCCGTCGACGGTGGTGACGGATATGAGCCGGGACGCTAGCCGCCGACGATCATCTCCACCAGCCCCGCACCGGAGAGGCTGACGCTGCGGCGGCGGGGACCACCCGTACCGCCGGGGTGATCCGGCGGGAGCATGAGCGTCGATCAGCCGAACGGCCGGGTGCCGACAGTCAGCTGACGTCCACCAGGGGCAGGGACTTCCCCGCCCCGCCGCCGGGCAGCGCGATCGAGGAGAAGTGCGAGACCACCCGCTCGTCGGTCGGGTCGTCGGCCGGCGTGTGATGCACGGCGAGCCGGTGGTAGAGGGTGTCGCGCTGCGCCGGGATCCGGTCCGCGGAGCGGATCATGCCGATCAGCTCGTGCAGGTTGGAGCGGTGCCGGGCACCGGCGGAGGAGATGACGTTCTCCTCCAGCATGATCGAGCCGAGGTCGTCCACGCCCATGTGCAGCGAGAGCTGCCCGACGTCCTTGCCGGTGGTCAACCAGGACGCCTGCAGGTGTGGCACGGTCTCGAAGAAGAGCCGGGCCACCGCGACCAGGCGCAGGTATTCCAGCGTGGTCGCCTGGGTGCGGCCCTTGAGGTGGTTGTTCTCCGGCTGGTACGTCCACGGGATGAACGACCGGAAACCGCGGGTGCGGTCCTGCACGTCGCGGATCATGCGCAGGTGCTCGATCCGCTCGGCGTGCGTCTCGCCGGTGCCCATCATCATGGTGGCGGTCGACTCGATGCCCTGCCGGTGGGCCAGCTCCATGACCTCCAGCCAGCGCTCGCCCGACTCCTTGAGGGGGGCGATGGCCTTGCGGGGCCGCTCGGGCAGCATCTCCGCGCCGGCGCCGGCGATCGAGTCCAGGCCGGCGGTCTTGATCCGGGCGATGGCCTCGTCCAGGCTCACCCCGGAGACCTTGGCCATGTGCAGGATCTCGCTGGGGCCGATCGAGTGGATGACCAGCTGCGGGTACGCCTGCTTGACCGAGGAGAACAGCTCCTCGTAGTACTCCACGCCGTAGTCCGGGTGGTGCCCGCCCTGGAGCATCACCTGGGTGGCGCCCAGCTCGACCGCCTCGCCGCAGCGGCGAAGGATCTCCTCGGTCGGGTGGGTCCACCCTTCCTTGTGCTTGGGTGCCCGGTAGAACGCGCAGAACTTGCACGCCGTCACGCAGACGTTCGTGTAGTTGATGTTGCGGTCGATCAGGTAGGTGACGACGTTGTCCGGGTAGCGTCGCCGACGCACCGCGTCCGCCGCCTCGCCCAACGCGTGGAAGGGCGCCTCGGTGTAGAGCAGCAGCGCCTCCTCGGGCGTGATCCGCCCACCGTCCGCGCCGCGCTGCAGGATGTCGTGGATCTCCCGGCTCACCGTCACACCCCGAGCCTACGTCGCCCGCTTCGCGGCCGGCACGCCCCTCCGTTGCCGGTGACGTGCACCCCAGCCCGACATTCGCACCCTCTCGACCCAGCGCCCGGACGGGCTGCCCCGTCCAGCGGCCAGATCTTGGACACTTACCGTCAGCTCGGAACGGAAAGTGTCCAAGATCTGCGCAGGACGCCGTCAGGCGTCGTAGTCGATGGTGAGCTTGTCGGTGGTCGGGCTGGACTGGCAGGTAAGCACGTAGCCAGCGGCCAGTTCGTCGGGCTCCAGCGCGTAGTTGCGGGCCATCGTGACAGCGCCGTCGACGACCTTCGCCTTGCAGGTCGAGCAGACGCCACCCTTGCAGGCGTACGGCAGCTCACCCCGCACCTTCAGCGCGGCGTCCAGCACCCGTTCCTCGCGACCCATTGTGAAGCTCGACGACCGGCCGTCCAGCACGATGGTCACCTCGGCCCCGGCGCCCACCTGATCGACGGGTCGGCGCACCGGCTCCGGTGGCGTGTCGACGTGGAACAGCTCGGTACGCACCGCCGACTCGGGCAGTCCGCGTCCGGTCAGCACGTCCCGGACGTCGACCACCATGCCGTACGGGCCGCAGAGGAACCACTCCTCGATCAGGTCGCCCGGCACGATGGTGCCCAGCAACCGGCCCAGCCGCTCGGCGTCGATCCGACCGGAGAGCAGCGGCGACTCGCCCTGTTCCCGGGAGAGGACGTGCACCAGGTGCAGCCGGGTGGGGTAACGGTCCTTCAGGTCGGCCAACTCCTCGGCGAACATCACGGTGTTCGCCGTGCGGTTGCCGTACACCACTGTGAAGGTGCTGGCCGGCTCGACGGCCAGGGCTGTCGCGACCAGCCCGAGCACCGGGGTGATGCCGGAGCCGGCGACGACAGCGCCGTAGTGCCGCGCGCGGTCCGGCGCGAACGCCGTGGTGAAGGTGCCCAGCGGCGGCAGCACCTCGACGGTGTCGCCACCGCGCAACGCCCCGCAGGCGAACGCCGAGAAGGCACCGCCGGGGATCTCCCGTACCCCGATCCGCAACCGGCCGTGCCGGGCCAGGTCGTCGGGGGTGGAGCAGATCGAGTACGACCGGCGCACGTCGGTGCCGTCCTCAGCGGCTCGCCGCACCGTGAGGTGCTGGCCGGCGCGGAACGCGAAGGTTTCCCGCAGTTCCTCGGGTACGGCGAAGGTCACCGCCACGGAGTCCTCGGTGAGCCGGTCGACGGCGGCGACTGACAACGGGTGGAAGACCGGCCGGCGGCGAACCGGGCGGGTGATGGTGACAGTCACAGCGCCTTCAGGTGGTCGAAGGGTTCGGAGCAGGAGCGGCACCGCCACAACGCCTTGCACGCTGTGGAACCGAACCGGCTGACCTGCTCGGTCTCCGGTGAACCGCACTGCGGGCAGCGGACCGCGAGCGTCAGCGACACGACGCCGGCGGTGCGTACCGGGGCCGGCGGGGCGATCCCGGCGGCGGCGAGCTTGGCCCGCCCACGCTCGGAGATCCAGTCGGTGCTCCACGGTGGGCTGTAGACGGTCTGGACCTGCGCGTCCGGGTGGCCGGCGGCGGCAAGCGCGCGGCGGATGTCGGCCCGGATCACGTCCATCGCCGGGCAGCCGGTGTAGGTCGGGGTGATGGTGACGGTGACCCGACCACTGGCCGCGTCCTCCTCGACCGCCCGCAGGATGCCCAGCTCGTCGATGGTGATGACCCGGATCTCCGGGTCCACGACGCTCGCGGCGGCCTCCCGCGCGCTCGCCGTGGCGGCGCGGTTCGCGATTGCGGGGCTCGCGCTCCTCGCGCTCACCACGTCGCTCCTGGGTGGGCGCGGTGCAGCACCTGCATCTCGGCGAGCAGGTAGGCCAGGTGCTCGGTGTGCACACCGGCCCGCCCACCGGCTGGGGCCCAGGCGCTGTCCGGCCGGGTGAGCGTCGCCTCGGCCAGCACCGGGCCGACGACCTCGTCGAACGCCGGCCGCACTGTGGCCGGGTCGACCGGCGCCGCCGGGTCCGCTGCGAACAACTCGTGGGTGTACGGCCACACCTGGTCGACGGCAGCCTGCATCCGACGATGCGACTCCTCGGTGCCGTCACCGAGCCGCTTCACCCACAGCGCGCCGTGGTCCAGGTGGTACGCCGACTCCTTGCGCGCCTTCGCGCCGATCGCGGCCAACCGCTCGTCCGCGCAGCCCGCCAGCGCCGTATAGAGCGGCAGTTGGTACGCCGCCAGGAAGAACAGCTTCGCCATCGTCACCGCGAAGTCGTCGTTGGGCAGCTCGACCAGTAGCGCGTTGCGGAACTCGCGGTCGTCGCGCAGGTACGCCAGCGCGTCCTCGTCGCGGCCGGCGCCCTCCAGCTCGCCCGCGTACGACAGCAGCAGGCGCGCCGCGCCGAGCTGGTCGAGGGCGATGTTGGCCAGCGCGATGTCCTCTTCCATCTCCGGTGCGCGGGTGGTCCACTCGGCCAGCCGCTGGGCCGCGATCAACGCGTCGTCAGCCAGCGAGAGGGTGAAGTCGAAGGGCCCGTTCACAGGTGTGCCACCCCGTCCGGCACCTCGTAGAAGGTGGGATGGCGGTAGACCTTGTCGGCGGCCGGGTCGAAGAAGGAGTCCTTCTCGTCCGGGCTGGACGCGGTGATCGCGCCGGCCGGCACCACCCAGATCGACACGCCCTCCTGGCGGCGGGTGTAGAGGTCGCGGGCGTTGCGCAGGGCAAGCTCGGCGTCGGGGGCGTGCAGGCTGCCGACGTGCGTGTGCGACAGCCCGCGCCGGGCCCGCACGAAGACCTCCCACAAAGGCGAATGACTCGTCATGCCAGGTTGTTCGGCTTGCTCGCGACGCTCGCTCACGCGGCCACCGCCTCCTTCTGTCCCGCCCGCTTCGCGGCGTATGCCGCGGCGGCCTCGCGTACCCAGGTGCCGTCGGCGTGGGCGGCCCGGCGGTGGGCCATCCTCTCCCGGTTGCACGGTCCGTCGCCCGAGATCACCTGCATCAGCTCGTCGTAGTCCGGCTGGGTGTAGTCGTACGCCTGCCGCTCGTCGTTCCAGCGCAGGTCCGCGTCGGGGATGCGCAGCCCGAGGATCTCGGCCTGCTGGACGCACATGTCGACGAAGCGTTGGCGCAGATCGTCGTTCGAGAAGCGCTTGATCTTCCAGGCCATCGACTGGGCGGAGTGCGTGGAGTCGCCGTCCGGCGGGCCGAACATGGCCAGCGACGGGTACCACCAACGGTCCACCGCGTCCTGGGCCATCGCCTGCTGCCCGGGGGTGCCGTGCGCCAGGGTGTGCAGGATCTCGTAGCCCTGCCGCTGGTGGAACGACTCCTCCTTGCAGACCCGGATCATCGCGCGGGCGTACGGGCCGTACGAGCAGCGGCAGAGCGGGACCTGGTTGACGATAGCCGCGCCGTCCACCAACCACCCGATAGCGCCGACGTCGGCCCAGCTCAGGGTGGGGTAGTTGAAGATCGAGCTGTACTTCTGGCGGCCGTCGAGCAGCAGTTGGACCAGCTCGTCGCGGCTGATGCCGAGGGTTTCGGCGGCGGCGTAGAGGTAGAGGCCGTGACCCGCCTCGTCCTGCACCTTGGCCAGCAGGATCGCCTTGCGCTTGAGCGACGGCGCCCGACTGATCCAGTTGCCCTCCGGCTGCATGCCGATGATCTCGGAGTGGGCGTGCTGGGCGATCTGCCGGATCAGCGTCCGCCGGTACGCGTCGGGCATCCAGTCGCGGGGCTCGATCTTCTGCTCGGCGTCGACGACCTCGGCGAAGTACGCCGCAAGGTCCTCGTCCGGCGCGGGCCCGCCGCGCCGTCCGCGCGCCGCCGCTGCCCGCAGTTCGGCCTCGGCGGCCTCGACCTCGCCCAGCAGGCCGCCGGGCGCCTCGTCGGTGGCGCCGTCAGGGGCGGAGAAGTCGTTGCCATACATGAGGCTAAGTGTTACAGCTTGCGCCGCGTTGCACCAGGGGGTGTAACAGGAATCCGCGCATCCCATCTGTGAGCGGATGAGCGCTTTGCGCTACCTGGACACCGCCGTCTCGCCGTGACCTAGGCCACGAAACAAAGGTGAATCCCTGCAAAAACCTCATACCGGCCCCAGATCCCGCCTTTATCGCAGGTTGCCTAGTGTCGAACCCTGGCGGTCTGCCGGTCCGGACGTAGACTTCTGCCGGACAACCGATCGGCTGCCGACATCGACATCTCCACAGAGGCCACCTCCCCCGGCCTCGGCGATCGCACCCGATTCGTCCCGACGACAAGCCGGTCCCCCCGGCCCTGACACCTGGAGTTCACCCACTCATGCGATCTCGCGTGACCCTGGTGCTCGCCATCACGGCGGTCGTGCTCGGCGGCGTCCTACTGGTCCCCACCGCGTACGCCCGGCTCGCCAGCGACGACAGCGGCGGAGGCGGCGGAGGTACGTCGAGCGTCGCCGCGCCCGCGCCCACCCCACCACCGCCGCCCACCCTGGCCGCCGGCCCGGTGTCGGTGAGCTTCAAGGGTCAGTTCTTCTCGTGGGCTCTGCTGGACCGGAAGACGGGCAAGATCTCCGGGTCGCCGAACATGACGGCGACCAGCTCCACCGAGTCGATGATCAAGGCGTGGATCGTCTCCGACTACCTGCGCCAGCTCGGCGACAGGGAGCCGTCGGCGGAGAAGTTGAAGTACGCGACCGCTGCCATCCGGGACAGCAGCGACGACGCGGCCAACTGGCTCTACTCGGCGGCCGGCGGTTCGTACAAGGCCCTGCCGGGCGGCCAGCCCAGTCCGGTGCTCAAGCGGGCCATCAGCATCTGCCGCCTCACCGACACCAAGCGCAGCAACATCCCCGACTACGAGGGCTGGTGGAGCTTCACCCGGATGTCCCCCCGCGATGCCGTTCGGCTCGGTGACTGCATCGCTGACGGCAAGGCCGCCGGCCCCAAGTGGACCAAGTGGGTGCTGAACGAGATGGCCCAAGTCCGGGGCAGCGTGACCAAGCAGCAGGAGCGCTCCGGCGGCGGCAGGTGGGGCATCATCGACGGTCTACCGAAGTCGATCACCGCGCAGGGGCCGGTCAGCATCAAGAACGGCTGGACACAGATTGCCTACGACAACAACTGGCACGTCAACTGCCTCGCCGTCACCAGCAAGTGGAGCCTCGCGGTGATGCTGCGCTACCCGATCAAGAGTGGTCTGAGCTACGGCGCGAAGGTCTGCGCCAGTGTGGCCACCCAACTGGTCACCCCGCAGCCGGGCGCCGCGCTCAAGGTGCCACAGCAGCCGGTCGGAAAGCTCTGATGGCAGGCAACCGTCGGGTCGACCGGCGCAACGGCGGCGAGGCCTCCCCGGTCCGGCTGATCGCCGTCGCGGTCATCCTGATCGGGCTGGTCCTGGTGTCGCTGCGGCTGCTGCCGGGGTCGCCGTTCGAGTCGTCCGCCGCAGCCAAGTGGGGCGACACCGACTCCGGCACGAGCGACCGCCCCACCGGCGCCGGCACCGACCGCAGCGCCCGCAAGCCGTCCTCGCCGTCGCCGAGCCCCAGCCCGTCGCTGGAACCGCTGCCCTTCGTGGCCAAGGACCTCGACCTGAACATCGAGGGCTGGTACTCCTGGAGCGTCCTCGACCGCCGAACCGGAAAGATCATCGGTTCGAAGAACATGGGCGAGACCAGCACGACCGCCTCGCTGATCAAGGCCTGGATCGTCGCCGACTACCTGCGTCGCGCGGCCGACGCCGGCCAGACCCCGAGCGACGCGAAGCTCGCCGACGCGACGCGGATCATCCGGGACAGCGACAACACCCGGGCCGAGCAGTTCTACAACCAGGTCGACCGGGACGCCTCGATCAGGCGGCTCATCTCCATGTGCAAGCTGACCGACAGCAGCGTCGCCCCCGACAAGGGTTGGAGCCGGACGGCGCTCTCCCCCCGGGACACCGCCCGGATGGGCAACTGCATCGCCACCGGCACCGCCGCCGGGCCGAAGTGGACCAAGTGGCTGCTCAACGAGATGAAACTGGTTCGCGGTGCCGGCGACTTCGGTATCCGCAAGGCCTTCCCGGCCTCCGAGCAGAAGAAGATCGCCATCAAGAACGGGTGGATCGACCGGACCAGGGAGCAGGAGATGCACATCAACTGCCTGGCCATCGGTGACACCTGGACGATGGGCGTGATGGTCAAGTACCCGATCAACATGGGCTACGACTACGGCATGAAGAACTGCGAGAAGATCACCGAAGCGCTGCTCCGCCCCGGCACCTGAGCCCCTCGGGCTGACGCCTAGGCATGCGCCGGCCCGGCCGGCGCTTTGCCGGCCCGGCCGGCAGCGGTCAGCCGGCGAAGAACTCCGGGCCGCCGTCCGGCAGCGCCGGGGCCTCGCCGATGGCGGCGGCCCGCCGGGCCCACTCGCGCAGCCCGGCGACTTGGCGGTCGCCGAGGGAAAAGTCGAGGGTACGGAAGTACGTGGCAAGCGTTTCCGCGTCGAACGTCTCCCAGCGGGCCGCCGCCTCGGCGACCTGGTCCAGCTCCGCCAGGCAGAGGTCCCGCGAGCGCAGGAAGGCCTCGTGCACCTCCTTCACCAGGCCCGGGTGGGCGGCGGCGAAGTCGCGGCGGACCGCCCAGACGGCGAAGACCATCGGCAGCCCGGTCCACTCCCGCCACGCCTGCCCGAGGTCGGTGACAGTGAGACCCTTCTGCGGTGCCTCGTAGTACGCCCGCAGCGCCACGTCCCCGATCAGCACGGCGGCGTCGGCCTCCAGCAGCATCTGGGTCAGGTCCGGCGGGCAGCGGAAGTACTCGGGCCGCACGTTGTACTGCTCGGCGAGCAGTAGCTGAGCCAGCATGACCCCGGTCCGCGAGGTCGAGCCGAGCGCCACCCGGGCGCCGTCCAGCTCGGCGAGCGGTCGGGTGGAGACCATGTTGACCGAGAGCACCGGCCCGTCGCTGCCCACCGCCAGGTCCGGCAGGAGTAGCAGCTGGTCGGCGTGCTTCAGATACTCCAACAGCGTGATCGGGCCGATATCGAGGTCGCCGGCGACCAGCGCCGCGCTCAACCGGTCCGGCGAGTCCTTGTGCAGGTCGACGTCGAGCAGGGCACCGGAGCGCATCAGACCCCAGTAGATCGGCAGGCAGTTCAGGAACTGGATGTGCCCGACCCGCGGGCGTGCGATGCGCTCAGCCATGGCCCGACCGTATCCCCGGCGGCTGGCTCCGGCTCGGCGGGCCGGCCCGGAGTGGCCAAGCCCGCACTTGACGACCGTCGTACCGCCCGGGTCACGACCGGCACGAAGGCCAGCACCACCAGCAGCCCCACCACACCGGCGCCGGCGATCAGCGGCCGAGGCGGAACGACCGCGAGCAACGCCCCGCCGATCAGGAAGCCCACCATCGAACCACCCTGCACCGCCGCGCCGTAGGTGGCGTACGCCCGAGCGCGCATCGCCTCCGGCACCCGCCGAGCGGTGAGCAGGTTGGCGAAGACGTTTTCGCCGCCGTTGGCCGCGCCCCCCACCAGCCAGAGCGGCACCAGCACACCCGCCGCCGGCACCGTCGCCGCGAGCAACACCATCAGGCTGCACACGGCCAGAGTGGCCAGCACCCCCCGTACCAACGCGCCGTCGTCGTAGAGCCGCCTGGCGAGTCGTACGGCAAGCCAGCTCCCCGGCAGCATGCCGGCCATCCATGCGGCACTGACCAGGCCGTATGTGGTCGCCGAATCCCCCAGCGTCTCCCGGATGAAGAAGACCTCGATCACGTTGATACCGCCGATCGCCGCGATCACCACTGCGGTACTCACCACCATGACGAGCATCAGCGGATCACGACGCAGCCGCCAGCCGATCTCCGTACCCCCGGGGGGTGCCACGCCGCCCGAGACGGCCTGGCTGCCCGAGACGGCCTCGCTGCTCACGGCTGCCGGGCTGGCAACGGCGGCCTCGCTGCTCACGGCGGGCCGGCGGCCGCCGCGTCGGGTCCGCAGCAGCAGGCCCGCGACCACGAGCGCCAGGTAGGTAGCGGCATCAAGAAGCAGCGGTACGCGGGTGCCGAACTGCCCCACCAACAGGCCGGCCAGTACCGGCCCGCCGAGCGCACCGAGCGAGACGGCGTTCTGACTGATCGCGCTGGCTCGGGGCAGGTCAGCCGGGCGGACCATCGCCGGCAGCAGCGCCGCCAGGCAGGGTTGCGTCACCGCGAGCCCGCAGGCCAACAGGGCGACGAGCCCGACCACCAGGACCGGCTGTTCGACGACGGCGAGGAGCGCGCAGATCGCGGCCTGCCCGAACCCGATTGTCACCAGCAAGGTACGGCTGTCTATCCGGTCGGCGAGTCGGCCCGCGAGGGGGGCGAACACCACCAGAGGCAGCGTGGCGGCCAGCAGCAGCCCCGATACGGCCAGCCCACCTGCGCCAGCGCCCTGTAGGGCCAGCGCCAGCGCGGTCGCGGCGAGGAAGTCACCGCAGATGGTGGTGCCCCGGGCGGCAGCGGCGAGCCAGACATCCGACCAGCGCGACTCGTCAGTTGTGAAGGACATACTTCGAAAATAATACTTCACAACTGATTCATGCAAGTCCGGCTATGCCAGCGGCACCGTCCGGTACTGCACAGCGACAGTGCGCGCCCCCGGCGGCGGGACACCCTGCCGCCGCCGCGGGTGATACGGCCGGAGCAGCGCCAGCACCGCCTCGTTCAACTCGGCCAACTCCTCGGCGGTGAGCAGCAACAGCGTGTCGCTGAACAAGGCCGTGTCGTACCACTCGGCCGGCTCGTCCCCGGCGCGCCGCAACCAGTCCCGGGTTCGCTCCATGGCCCGGACCGCATGCGCCTCCACCAGCGCCTGCTCGGCCGCACGCGCCTCGGGCCCGGCATCACGACCCGCCTCGACCAGCACACTCACACTCGGCACACGCCACAGCCGCTCGCGCGCGTCCCCCCGGCTCGGCGCCTGCTCAACCAGGCCGAACTTCGCCAGCGCCCGCAGGTGGTAACTGGTTGCGCTCGGCGACAGCCCGACGATCTCGGCACACTCCGTGGCAGTCCCACCACCCTTGCGACTGTTCAGATACTCCATGATCGCGATCCGGGCCGGATGGGCCATCGCCCGCATCACCTGGGGGTCACTGATTGTCATCCGGCGCGAGTCGGAGCGGGCCTCGGTCATACGCCCATGATCCCGGCAGCTCCCCCAACCTGCCATCACCCCCGCGCCCCGCTCGGACCAACGCCCGTCGGCCGCGCCTTTGCCTTCGGCCGCGAGCAGCGGATTTGACGGCGGGCACGGCTTGGCGGGGCGGCTTCGCGCCACGGCGGTTCGGCGGCACGGCGGCATCCCGGATCTGGTGGGTCGG